>DASXTD010000224.1:0-2534 GCA_036505655.1 Chloroflexota bacterium | reverse complement strand
AAACATGGGCTCGCCACCGATCACTGACTTGTGAAAATCGGTGAGCTCGGCGCGACGAGCTGCCTCAGATGCGTTGGCCCGCAGATCGACGTCATGCTTCCCATCGTCGTCGTATACGTAGATGCCGTGGGGGCTGGCCCGCATAGCCCCGAACTGGGTGCTGACTAGGAGCATCCCGGCGTCAGGATTGCCCATGATCCGCTCGGCGCGCGGAGTATTCTGCTGGTCGCCCCAGCCGCCGTGGCCGCGGGGAGTGCCCCCAATGCGCTCGCCCTGCTTTTCGGCTTCTTCGTCGCGAGAGCCCGCCGCCATCTGACGTCTGATTTCTTTCCGCTCTTCAGCCGTGTAGCGCGAGCTGATATCGCCGGTGAGGAGCTCTCCCGTGTAGAAGTAGCCGCGGCCGTCATGGAAGACGTATGCGGGCGTGCCGTCCTCAAACTCGATGTAGGCGGAGTAGAAACTCGTGATGTTCCGCCAGGGCACGTCGGCCTTGGTGGTGCCCCGCACGCTGCGCACCTTGCCGCCGCCGATGAGGCGAAGGCTGTCCACCTGGTGGGGTGTCTGGCGCCAAACCACACCGCCGCCCTGATTGGGATCGAGCTCTTCGTCCGAGCGAGGGCGGATGAGCCATTCGGAAAAGGAGATTGATTGCATCGACGCCAGCTTACCGATCTTGCCCGAGTTCACAATCTTGCGCATGGCGCGGATGTGGAATCCGTAGGAGTCGGTATGGCCGGCCATGAGGAAACGATTGTTCTTACGTGCGGCCTCGTTCATCGCCTCCGCCTCTTTCAGGCTGAGGGCCATGGGCTTCTCGACCACCACGTGCTTGCCGTGTTCGAGAGCGTAGATGGTGTTGGGCGCATGGAACCGGTTCGGCGTGGACACCCACACAGCATCCACGTTGGGATCTG
Source organism: Chloroflexota bacterium (assembly GCA_036505655.1). Classification (GTDB taxonomy): domain Bacteria; phylum Chloroflexota; class UBA6077; order UBA6077; family SHYK01; genus DASXTD01. The sequence goes on along the minus strand of DASXTD010000224.1, from coordinate 1,620 downwards.
CGCACAGGCTTTCGATGCTGTCGTAGACCTTCGATTCCGGGTATTTCGCCTGGAACCGCTCCCGGGTTAGCGGGTTGATGTCGGCCCCGGCGTAGAGCTCGATTCCCGGGGTCGATTCCATCGCAGGCAGGATCTCGGCGCCACCCACGCCGATGCCCACCATGGCCATGTGGATCGTCTTCGTCGTTGTTGCGGCCATTGCTGCCTCCTGGTCCGGTTGGTCCTTGATCGAGGACCACGGGCGACTGTTATAGCACCGCGCTGGCTTGACGAAGCCGGCGATTCATGGTCTAACGTGCGCGATCACGTTATCGATTAGGAGGCAATTTTGACGCAGACGGAAGCACCGGCCACTATTCGAACCGCGGGCTGGGCCAGAAAGGCGTCCCCGTACGACCAGTGGATCGAGACGCTCGGCATCCCGATCCTTCGCGGATATTTCCTGGACGACATCCGCACCTGCGAGGTCGGCTGGTGGGATGAGCAGCAGTGCGGCGCTGCGATCGTGATGATGGCCGGGCAGGAGGGCACCGCGGAAGTCCGGGTGAGCGAGGTTCCCGCCGGCAAAACGACCGCACCGGTGAGATTCGCTCTCGACGAGATCGTGTATGTCGCGGACGGGCGAGGGCTGACGAACGTCTGGGCCGAGGGCCATCCGGTCAAGACCTTCGAGTGGCAGAAGCACAGCCTGTTCATGCTTCCGCGCGGCTACACGCACCAGTTCAGCAACACGAGCGGAGACCGCGCGGCCCGGCTGCTTCATTACAACTCGCTCCCCCGAGCGATGGAGGTTCTCCCCGATCCTAAGTTCTTCTTTGAGGGCACCGCTGTCGATCTCGACATCGGCTACGGGGACGAAGCTGCGTTCGCCGAAGCCAAGGTCGTGAAGGTGACTGAAGAGGAGCGGCGCGGGGGGGCCTACTGGCTGGGAAACTTCTTCCCGGACATGCGCGCCTGGGACAACCTGGTGCCCAACCGGGGGCGCGGCGCGGGGGGACAGGTCGTGTGGATCAACTACCCGCATTCCGCCATGTGGAATCACATGTCCGTGTTCGGCACCCAGACTTATAAGAAAGCACACCGACACGGGCCCGGGACTCTGATCGTGGTACCTGAGGGCGAGGGCTTCTCGTACCTCTGGCGCGAGGGTGAGGAGAAGATCTATATCCCCTGGCACGAGGGCAGCGTCTTCGTTCCACCGAACATGTGGTTCCACCAGCATTTCAACGTGAGCGATCATGACGATCGCTACCTGGCTTTCCACGCGCCCGGCCGCGGGAGCGACAGCTTCTACGCAAACGGCCGGGACCCGTCCCATCAGATCGAGTACTGGCAGGAAGACCCGATCATCCGCGAGACATTCGAAAAACGGTTGTCCGAGATTGGCATCAAATCGCTCATGCCGGACGAGTGCTACACGAATCCCGACTTCGAATGGGACTACGATCAGTCGGGCGACTAGCGATGCGAACAGTGCTGGTAGCGCAGCGAAGCGGAGCGGTCTCGGAGCTCAATAGTCGAAGGGTGGATTGGCTATGGCCGTTGACCCTCTTGGTTGCCCTGGCGGTTACGGGGTGTGCTGGCCCCTCGACCGTTCCGTCCGCCCAGGATGCTCGTCCG
>DASXTD010000223.1:0-2181 GCA_036505655.1 Chloroflexota bacterium | reverse complement strand
GGCATTGTCATCTTCGCGGCGGCTTCCGCGCTTTGTGGGTTTGCCGGGAGCATTCGGGCGCTCGTCGTGGCCCGGGCTCTGCAAGGGGCCGGCGCGGCGCTGGTCGTGCCCGGCAGCCTCGCCATCATCGCGGCCTCGTTTCCCGAGGAGGAACGAGGGCGCGCCATCGGGACCTGGTCCGGCTTCACAGCCATCACGACTGCCCTCGGTCCCGTGCTCGGCGGTTGGCTGATCGACCATGCCGCCTGGCGCTGGGTCTTCTTCTTGAACCTCCCCATCGCCCTGGCCGCCCTGCTTCTCCTCTTCTGGCGGGTTCCGGAGAGCCGCGACGTCGAAGCACCCGCGCATCTTGATTGGATTGGAGCAACCCTGACCACCGCGGGCCTGGGCGGCATCGTCTACGGCCTCATCGAATCCTCGCGTCGCGGGTGGCAGAACGGCGGAGTCGTCATCGCGATCGTCGGGGGCGCAGCCTGCCTGATTGCTTTCGTCGTCGTCGAAACCCGCAGCCCGGCGCCGATGCTCCCCTTGTCATTGTTCCGTTCCCGCCGCTTCGCAGGCGCGAATCTCATGACCTTGGGACTCTACGGCGCGCTGGCAATTGCCCTGTTCATCCTGCCCCTCGATCTCATCCAGGTGCAGGGTTACTCCGCGACCGCGGCGGGCGCCGCCACGCTCCCGCTGGTTCTGATCCTGTTCCTGCTCTCGCGGTGGTCTGGAGGCCTGCTGGACCATTTCGGAGCGAGGATGCCCCTGGTCATCGGGCCGATGATCGCGGCCGGGGGCTTCGCCCTACTGGTCCGGGCTCGAGTCGGGGGCAGCTACTGGGACACGTTCCTCCCCGCCATGGTTGTCCTTGGGCTGGGGATGGCCGTGACCGTCGCGCCTCTGACCACAACCGTGATGAACGCCGTCGACGTTGTCCACGCCGGAATCGCTTCCGGCGTGAACAACGCGGTGTCGCGCGCGGCGGGATTGGTCACTCTCGCGGTGATGAGCATGCCCCTCCAGCACGTCTTCAACGTACAGATCGAACGCCGGCTCACCGATCTCGGTCTCCGGATGGAGCTGGTGGCTGAGGTCCAATCCCAACGCATGATGCTGGCCAGCGCTGAGGCCCCATCGTCGGCCAGCCCGAGAGATCGCGCCGCGATACAGCGCGCGATCGCAGCGGCGTTCCTGAGCGGCTTCCGTCTCGTAGCTTTGTCCGCCACCGGGCTTGCCCTTGCCAGCGCCGCGATCGCCGCCCTGACGATCGACGCTCGGCCCGGAGGAGGCTCGAGCTGATGCCGCGACGTTGTTACCTTTCGTACTTGTTCCAGAACAAGCATTTCATGGGCGCGTTGCGGCGCCCACCAGCCGGAATGAAACGGGGGCACAATGGCAGCGGCACCGGCACAGAGGCTGTGGCTGGGATTCAATGCAAGTCGTTTACCCTCGATGCGCCGCTTTGGACCTTGGCAAAGACATGCTGGTCGCCGCGGTGCGCGTCCAGGATGCTGGTGGCGTGCCTTGGAGGGACACTTCGAACTCACGTTGGCGAACCCGAGGCAGATCCGCAGCCTGCCTGGCCGAAAGAGCGACGTCAAGGATGCCCGTCGGATCGTAGATTTTCACGCTCACGGGTTGATCCAAGGCAGCTTCGTCCCTCCGGCGGAGATCGATGCCTTGCGTGAGCTCACACGCACACGAAAGCAATTCGTGCGTGAGGTCAACCGACACTTCCGCGCGCAGTTCTACCGTCTCTGCCGCACCACGGGCGACAGGAGAAAGGCCATCGTCGCTGTCGCCGCTTCCATCCTCACTGTCGTGTACCACATGATCCGCGAGGGCACACCCTACACAGACCTGGGAGTCAACTACTTCGACGAGCGCAACCGGGCCGGGGCCGCGCGCCGTCTCGTCGCTCGCCTCCAGAACCTGGGCTACAACGTCCAAGTCAAGGAGGCTATAGCGTAAGCCATCAAACCTGGTCTCGCTCCGGGTCGTGGCTTATGCTTCGCTACCGACCGCATCACTGTTGATGGTTATCCAGTGGGCTACATGTACCGGGAGAAGCCTGACTGGCCGAGGGATAGCGGCTGGCGCTTCCTGGCCGGAAATGAGCCCCGGGACTACATCGAGAACGCGGACAATTTGGCTTTGTACGACGCAACATCATCGCCAACTACGATCCTGAAA
>DASXTD010000222.1:0-4031 GCA_036505655.1 Chloroflexota bacterium | reverse complement strand
CATCCGGTGCGAGCGTCAATCATTTGTGCTAGTCTCCTCTTCTCACACGTAACTAACAAGCTGCTCGCTCTTCCCGTGCCCCGGGGCAAGGGAGGCATTCATGTCGAACGAAATCACGGTCGGAATCGCGGGCGCGGCCGGCGACGGACTGGACCGGACCGGTGAGACCCTCGCGCGCACCGCCGCCCGGCTGGGTCTGCACCTGTTCACCTACAACAGCTACCAGTCGCTGATCCGCGGAGGGCACACCTGGCTCCGCCTCCGCCTCTCCGAGGATAAGGTCGACAATCACGGCGACCACCTGAACGTACTCATTGCCCTGAATCAGGACAGCCTCGAGCGTCACGCGGGAGAAGTGGAGGCGGGCGGCGCGATCATCTTCAACGCCGCGAAGTTCAACTGCGATCCCTCGCTGGTGCCCGAGGGCGTCTCGCTCGTTCCCCTCCCCGTTCCCAAGCTCGTCGAGAGCCTGGGCAAGCTCCCACCCGTGATGCAGAACACGGTGGCCCTCGGTGCGTTGCTGCGGCTGATCGGTTTCGACATCGAGGTGATGGTCGAGATCCTCTCAGAGACCTTCAAGAAAAAAGGGGCGGAGATCATCGCGCAGAACGTCGGCGCGCTGCGAGCTGGCTACGAGTTCGCCGCACGCGAGTCTCCATCCCTGCGATATGAATGGAACTTCTCCCGAAGCCGGCGACCGGTGGTGACGGGCAATCTGATGATCGCCCTCGGTGCCGTGGCTGCCGGCTGCAAGTTCTATTCGGCATACCCGATGAGCCCGGCCTCCTTCATTCTGCATTGGCTCGCCTCACACAGTGAGAAATGTGGAGTCTTGGTGAAGCAGGCTGAGGACGAGCTCGCCGTCGTCAACCTTGCCATCGGAGCGGGGCACGCCGGGGTGAGGGCCATGTGCGCCACCTCGGGTGGAGGCTTTGCCCTCATGACCGAAGCTATTGGCATGGCCGGCATGATCGAGACGCCGGTCGTGATCGTGAACGTGCAGCGAGGAGGCCCCTCGACCGGCATCCCCACCAAGACCGAGCAGGGAGATCTGAACCAGGCCATCGGCGCCTCGCAGGGTGACTTCCCGCGCGTCATCATCGCTCCCAAGGACGCCATTGACTGCTACGCGACGGCGGTCGAGGCCTTCAATCTGGCGGAGACGTTCCAGCTACCGGTCATCATCATTTCCGATCTCCTGCTCGGCGAGCATCGATCGACGATCGATCTCGACTCCGTCTCTCCGAATGTTCCCATCGAGCGAGGAGAATGGGTGACCGAACTTCCGCAGCATTCGTCGAACGGCTACAAGCGTTACGCCCTCACGCCTTCGGGGATCTCACCGCGCGCCCGGCCGGGCCGCGACGGTCTGATTCACGTGTCAGCGACCGACGATCACGACGAACAAGGCGCCCTGATCAGCGATGAGCACACCAACGCAGCCATCCGCCGCAAGATGCACGAGAAGCGGATGCGGAAGATGGAAGGCGTCCTGGCACGGTTGAAGGCTCCTGCTCTGGAGGGCTCCGACAAAGCCGAGGTCACACTGATCGGATGGGGCTCGACCTGGAGCGTGATCCAGGAGGCCGCCGCCGCGCTGACCAAGCAGGGCCTGACCACGAACCAGCTTCACTTCAAATACCTTCATCCCTTCCACGAGATCGAAGTGAAAAAGATCCTCGGAGGCTGCAAGCGAACGATCATCGTCGAGAACAACTTCACCGGACAGTTCGCGCGCCACCTGAGGGCGGAAACCGGATTCGAGGTCGACCACGTGATCACACGCTACGACGGCGAGCCCTTCGAACCGGCGTACATCACACGCCGGGTCAAGGCCCTGCTGGAAGGAGCTCCTGTCGATCTGAAGGTCGAGGAGAGTGAAGTGCGGGAGATGGCTTACCACTACATCCGGCTGCACATGCAGAACCAGACTCGGCCCGGCCGGGTCGAGCAGGCCACGCGAGCGGAATACGACGAGCCCCTGTGGGATGTGGAGATCATCGGCAGGGGGGATCACCAACCTCGAGGAAATCTCTTGATCGGGATGGAGACCGGCTCCATGTACCAATTCGAGCCGCTGGCTTCCGTCCAGCCGATTCGAAGAGGAAAGGACTGAGCGATGGCAGCAGCCGAGCCGCTGACGGTCAAGGACATGGATGGACTGGTCCATCCCGATTGGTGCCCGGGATGCGGCGACTTCGGCGTGCTCAAGTCGCTGAAGGAGGCGATTGTCGAGCTGGGAATCGCGCCGCATGAGGTTCTTGTGGTTTCCGGCATCGGCTGCTCGTCCAACCTGCCAGGCTTCATCCATGCCTACGGAGTCCACAGCCTGCATGGGCGGGCGGTCCCCGTCGCCACCGGCGCGGCCCTGGCCAACCATGCTCTCCATGTCGTCGCCGTGGGAGGTGACGGAGACGGCTACGGGATCGGCATCGGGCACTTCATTCATGCCATGCGCCGCAACCTGAACCTGACCTACATCGTCATGGACAATGAGATCTACGGTCTGACCACGGGCCAGGCTTCACCCACCACCACCGAGGGTCACAAGACCAAGAGCACGCCTCGGGGCAACGTTGAGAAGCCGATCCAGCCGCTGGCGCTGGCGCTGGTCGCCGGCGCCACGTATGTGGCGAGGGGCTTTTCAGGAGAGCCGAAACACCTGACGGGGCTGATCAGGGAAGCGATCGATCACCGCGGTTTCTCTCTCATCGACGTCTTCAGTCCATGCGTCACGTTCAACATGCTGAACACCTATCCCTTCTTCAAAGAGCGCGTCTATAAGCTCGACGATGAGGAAGGCTACGACTCGTCCGACTTGATGGCCGCCATCGGGAAGTCGCTGGAGTTCGGCGCCCGGATTCCCATCGGATGTCTGTACAACGCCGACAAACCGATCTACGACGACAGCGAACCGGTCCTTCAGAAAGGTCCCCTCGTCGATCAACCCCTCGGCCTCGATCGCAAGACCTTCGACTCACTCCTGGCCGAGACGATGTAGAGGATTGGGTCCGCGAACCAACGCGCCAAGGATCGAATGTTTCATTTCTCGAGGCCGTAACACATCGCGGGTCGCAGATTCAGGATTTCGATGGTCGTCCTGGCGATGCCATTGTCGGGGAGACCACTCCTTGTTGTGCATGATCTCGGTCTTGTCACGCGGGAAAAACTTCACTTTCTCGAGTGTCTTCAACGCGCCCACGTTCGGGAACGCCCGAGTACAAAGCACGAGCGCGGCTCCTGAGTTTGGACTAGTCATCTGGCGTCCCCAACGCACGCGGGACAGGCTGAAGCCTGTCCCCACATTGCGCAGTTGCCCTCTGTGGGACAGGCTTCAGCCTGTCCTATTTCGCCGCCTCGCTTGCCCGGGGTGGAGCATTCTTCACGTACTTGTCGAACCAGCTCACTGTCTCGTAGAGCGTGTGCTCGACCGACTGGCGCGCCGCGTAGCCGTGAGACTCCAGCGGCAGCATGACCAGGCGCGTGTTTCCGCCCACGCCGCGCAACGCCTCGAACAGCTTCTCCGACTGCAGCGGAACCGTGCCGGGATTGGCGTCCCGCTCGCCGTGAATCATGAGCAGCGGTTCGTTGATTTGATTCACATGCAGAAGCGGCGACAGTTTCAAGTACGTATCGGTGGCCTTGTACAGCGTGCGCCGCTCGTTTTGAAAGCCGAATGGGCGCAGGGTGTGGTTGTAGGCGCCGCTGCGGGCCACGCCGGCGCGGAACAGATCCGACCATGCCAGCAGATTCGCCGTCATCAGCGCGCCGTGGCTGTGTCCGGAGACGCCGACGCGGTCACGATCCGTCACTCCCAACTCGACCGCCTTGTCGATGGCCGCTTTCGCGTTGGCCACAATCTGATCGACGAACGTGTCGTACGCGGTCTCCGCGGGGCCGACCACCGGCATGGCGGTCTCATCGAGAACGGCATAGCCCAGCAAGGCCAGGAAAATCGGAGAGGCACCGTAGATCTGCGTGAATTCCTGCGGCGAGGCGGTGACCTGCCCGGCCGCGCTCGGATCGGTGTA
>DASXTD010000221.1:0-2316 GCA_036505655.1 Chloroflexota bacterium | reverse complement strand
GTATTTGGTGGGGGCCACTACCTGTCTGGTAGGCGGATTCTTCGTTTCCTACAGCCTGACGGATCTGGGGACTCAGTACCTCGCGTCGATCGGCAGCCTCATCCTGGGGCTTTTTCTCTGGTCGCGAAACCAAGCCTATCTACTCCGGTGGGGACGGCAGTGGCGCCAGGATGGAAAACTGCGTGATGCGCTAAAGGCGCTCGACGACCGCTATCAGCTTCTGGTGGCACCAAGGCGGCGGCTCCCCGACTTCGTAGCCGTGGGGCCGATGGGGGTGATCGTGCTCATCGCCCGCCCCGTGAATGGGGCTGTTCAGTTTCGTGACAATCATTGGTACCACGATGACACGCGCCCCCGCTTCTTGCGCTGGCTACTCTGGTTTGCGCCCAGACCATCGTTAGGAAACCCGAGCCAGGAGGCGGAAACGGGGCTTGCCGCCACCCGCGAACGTCTAGCCCAGCGCCTGCCCGAGATGGCCGAGCGTATCCCCACGCAGGCCGCTATGGTGTTCACCCAGCCAAAAGTCACCCTGCGGGTTGATGGCTGCCCCGTCCCCACCCTACTGCTGAAGTCCCTCCGCAATCACGTGAGCCATCTGCCCAAGGCCCTCAACCAGGCCGAAATCAACCAGGTCGCAGCGAGCCTGCTCGACCAGTAAACGGCCGATTCTTGCGTCAAGCGGCACGGGTTGATTCGCGGTTCCGGTGCGCTAACCTGCGCTCCTAGCCGGATGGCCTGGGTCACAAAGCTAGTTGTGAGCTGAAAACGGCGATCGTATGGTTTCTCCAGTCAACTGGAGGATCTGGTCTCCCTATGAGCTATTTTCTGCAACAAATTCTCGATACCGAGCCGTTCGGGTTCACCGAATCTGGCTCGGTCGCCGAAGCCGAAGCCGAAGACGCAGAGCTGCTGGACTCGTATTCCCGCACCGTTACTCGGGTGGCGGAAGATGCGAGCCGGTCAGTCGTCAATGTCTCGGTTGTGCGCAAGCAGCCGGTGCGCCGCCGCTACGGCAGCGACTACGCCGACGTCCCGGCCTCCGGGTCCGGCCTCATCGTGGCGCCGGACGGGTACATCGTCACCAATAGCCATGTGGTGCACGGCACCACTACCGCCGACATCACACTGGCAGACGGGAGCACGGTGCCCGGGCAGGTTGTGGGCGAGGACCCCTCCACCGATCTAGCGGTGGTCCGAATCGATGCTCCATCGCTGAACGCCACGCCATTGGGCGACTCCGCCAAGCTGCGGGTCGGCCAGTTGGTCGTAGCGATCGGGAACCCGCTGGGATTCCAGACCACCGTTACCGCGGGAGTAGTATCTGCACTCGGACGGTCGCTGCGGAGCCAGAGCGGGCGCATGATCGAGAACGTCATCCAGACCGACGCTGCCCTGAATCCCGGCAATTCGGGTGGGCCCCTGGTCGATTCGTCGGGCCGGGCGGTGGGCATCAACACCGCCATCATCTGGGGCGCTCAGGGCATATGCTTCGCCATCCCGTCAAACACGGTTCGCTGGGTGACCGGCATGCTTATCAAGGATGGAGTGATCCGGCGGGCCTTCCTCGGTATCGGCGCGGAGGTCCGTCCACTGCCCTCATCCAATGGGTCCAGGAACGGACGGAGCCAGACGACAGCGGTCGCGGTGCTGGAGGTGGTTGAGGGTGGCCCGGCGGCCCGGGCTGGCGTGCGTGCGGGCGATATTCTGGTCGGGATCGAAGACACCGCGGTGACGAACACGGACGATCTCTACCGGCTGCTCAACCGCTACTCGGCGGGCGCCACCGTGCGCCTAAGCCTGCTCCGAGACGGGCATTCGCTGAGCCTCGAAGCCCTGCTCATTGCCGCCCCGGAGTGAGCGGGTCTAGCCTGCAGGGCGAGTAATCAGGAGGGAAGCTCAGAGCTGGTTGCCCCTCCGGCATCGGGCCCTGCCCGATTGATCATCTGCAGCGAGAACTGCTCGAAGTAGTCGGCCAGGCCCGCGGCGTACGGCTCAGGGATGCCGACTTCCTGGATGGCAGCCAGCATGTGCTCGATCCATCGATCGCGCGCCGCGCGATCGATGGCGAACGGCATATGCCGCATTCGGAGCATGGGCGCGCCGTACTTCTCGCTATAGGTCGTCGGGCCGCCGAAGTACTGCATCAGGAAGAGGGCCTGCTTCTCCGCTGCTTGACTTAGGTCAGGCGGAAAGACGGCCCGCAGGACGGGGTCCGACTCGACCCGCCGGTAAAAGGCTTCGGCCAGCGCTCGAAACGTAGCCTCGCCGAGCACCTCATAGACTGTCCCCTCGGATCCTCGTGGGACCCCGGAGCCC
>DASXTD010000220.1:0-9266 GCA_036505655.1 Chloroflexota bacterium | reverse complement strand
CGAAGACGTACTGGACACGTGCATCGACGATGTCCAGAATGGGCGCGCCAGCTTGGAGGCCTGCCTGGAGCGCTATCCGACGCTGCGTCAGGAGCTGGAACCGCTCCTCCGCCTCGCCGTGCAGATCTCGCCAATTCAGCTAGCAGCTGATCCGGCGCGCAAGCTGGCAGCGCGAGCCCGCTTTGTCGAAGCCCTATATGAGAAGGCTCCTTCTTCAAGTCTGGGCGGACTGTTCCGACAGCTATGGTCGAAGCCGTTTACGGCCGGGGTGATCGGCGCTCTGGCCCTCTTCACCAGCGGCGGAGCGGTGTACGCGGCTGCCGACCAGTCCCTCCCAGGCGACCCGCTTTACAGTGTGAAGGTCGCGCTGGACGATGCCAAAATCGCGGTGGCTCCGACCGATGAGGCCAAGCTACAAATCGAGATCGACGTGGCGGGCCGACGGGCGGCCGAAGTGGCCCAAGCCCTGGAGAGTCAACGCCCTGAAGCTGCCCAAGCCGCCGCCGGCGGTTACGAGAAAGCAGTCAATCAGGCCCAGCAGCGGCTCGAACGGCTGCCGGCACCGGCCGCGACGGCGGTGGCGGCGCAGGTCCAAGAAAAACTGGAACAGCAAGCACAGTCATTAGCTGTGTCAGCCGACGTGTCGCCGCCCAATGCTCGAATCGCGGTTGAACGCGCACGCGCTAAGGCCGCGAAGAGCGCTCCCGCGGCGGCGGCAAAGGCGGACGCCAGCCCGCGGCCAACCAACACACCGTCAGCCCGGGGGGCCACCAGCACGGCGGCTCCACCGCCCACTGCCAGGCCTACGACGGCACCACGGATCATTGCGGATCTCAACCTGCTCGAGCAGCAGACCGGCCAGGTTTCTCAGCAAAGCCCCGTGCCCACGCGAGACACCGACAACGGGGATCAGTCCACCGACGGGGATCAGAGCTCGGTATCGGGGCGGGATGCAAGCAATGCCAGCCTGGAGCGAGATCTGCAAGTCCAGTTAGAGGGAGTGCGGACGGCGCTTGCGGACGGACGGACGCAGGCGGCCAGAAGCCGGCTCGACGCGTTCCGTAACCAGCTAGAGACGCTTCGTCGAACCCGACGCATCAGTGATGAGCTCTATCAGCAGCTTTCGACCGCGGCGCTCCGGCTACGCGACGATATCGTGGTTAATCCGACCAACACGCCCAACCCTCGACGGGGAACGCCTCAAGCTACCGCCACCCCTAGACGGACGCCTACCCAGCAACCGCGTCGGTCGCCGGAAAGCACCATCCAGAACGTGAATACTCCGGCTCCACCAACGACGGTCGTCCCGCCCACTGCCCCATCACTGACCCCTCTCCAGGTGCAGGCACCCCGATAAGGGTCATTCATTAGGGGCTAAGAAGCCGATACCAGCTCTCTGAGCATCGCGCCGAGCCGTTGCTCGTCGAGCTCACCATCCCAACGGCGGATGATCTTGCCGTCTTTGCCGATGGAAAGCGTGGTCGGGAGGCCCAGTACGCGAAAGCGCTGAAAGCTCTGATTGCGCAGGTCGCCCCCGGTCGGATAGGTGATGCCGAGGTCACCGATGAATTGACGGGCTACAACCGGGTCGTCCTGGACCGCGATACCGACGACCGCGACACCCTGGTCCCGATATTGTGAATAGAGGCGCTGAAAGGCGGGCATCTCCTGTCGGCAGGGGACGCACCAGGTAGCCCAGAAATTCAACACCACGGGTCTACCGACGAAGTCATCCTGGGTCAATGTCTGGCCGTCCCAGGTCTCGAAGCTGTATGGAGGAGCGATGGATCCGGCCCCCCCTGGCCGGGAGTCTGCGCAAGCCAAGAACATGACTGCGCACGTGAGGAGTGCGGCCGTCTTGCCTAATCTCTTCCCGGTCTTCACTCCAATATCCCGTCGATGAATCCGCGCAGCTGGACTGCATCCATGGGGCCGACCCAGTGTCGAATAACGCGACCCTGGGAATCTATGGCAAACGTCTCCGGTATCCCCGTCACTCCGTATTCGACCGTCGTCGCGGAGGTGTCAAGACCGTTGGGATAGGTCAACCCGAATTGGTTGATGAACGCGCGGGCGTCCGCGTCTTTATCCCAGACGTCGATACCGAGGAAGACGACGCCGCGACCCCTGTAGACCTGCCAGGCGGATTCGAAGGCACGCGCCTCGTCCTGGCAGGGCGGGCACCAGGAAGCCCAGAAGTTCACCACGACAGGGTGGCCCCGCTGCTCAGAGAGCCGGAACGTGCCGCCCGAGAGCTGGGGGACAATGAAGTCGGTGGCCGGTCGAACCTGGATATCGGCCAGAGCCCCGACAGCGTTGATGCCAAATCCCGCTGCGTGTCCCTCACCCTGGCGAGCCAGTGTGATACCCATCGCCAGCAACAGGCCACCCAGGAAGAGTCCGAAGAAAGCGATGATGACGTATCGCCCAGCGCCGGTACCGACCTCCCTCGCTGAGGCTTCACTCACGGTTGTGCTCCCATGTCGGCTGATTGACGGCTGACGGCCCGTTACTCTTATTCTGATAGAATTGGGCGAAGGAGGAAAGCCAGATGGCCCTTCTTGCTCAAGCCGACCGTGACACGATCAGCCATATGTTCGAGGGCCTGGTCGATCCGGTCCGGATCCTTCTGTTTACGATTCCGACCTCCGCTTTGATCGTGCCCGGGCGCGAGACATGCGAGTCCTGCAGCGATGTCCAGCAGCTGCTCACCGAAGTCTCTGAGCTTACCGACAAGGTCACCTTAGACGTTCACCAATTCGCGCGCGGGTCGGAAGACGCGCAGAAGTATGGGATCGAGCGGGTTCCTACGATACTGCTTCTGGGGCCTGAGGACGGCCGCGTGCGCTATTCGGGCGCTCCGTTCGGACACGAGTTTGCCACCATGCTCCAGGACATCATCGGCATTTCTCGGGGCGAGACGAAGCTCACCGCGGCAACCCGGGAAGCCATCGCTGCCATCTCCGACCCCATCAACATTCAGGTGTTCGTCACCCCTACCTGACCATGGTGCCCCAACGTGGCCAGTGTGGCCCATCAGATGGCGCAGGAGTTCAGCCAGGTGAAAGCTGAAGTGATAGAGGCTAACGAATTCCCAGAGCTTTCTCGGCGTTACGGGGTAAGCGGCGTGCCCAAGACGATCATCAACGATCGGGTGGAGTTTGTCGGCGCGGTCTCCGAGGCTCAGTTTGTGGCGGCGATCAAGCAGGCGGTACCTTCGACCGAGGAAGGCTCGGCACCGGCCTAGCCCACCGACATTTTGCGGGCAGCACGGGCTCTCTCGACGATGCCGGGCAATACCGTCAGCACTCGATCGACGTCGGAGCGCGTGTTGTCGAGGCCCAAAGTAAGACGGAGGCTCCCGCCCGCCACCTCCTCGTCTAGTCCCAGGGCTCCCAACACGTGGGAGATCTCCATGGTTCCGGACGTGCAAGCGCTGCCGATCGAGGCCGCGATACCCTCGACGTCCAATGACATCAGAACCGCTTCGCCGTCCGCATGCGGGAATGCAAAGCTGGCGTTGTTGGCCAGCCGCTGAGTGGGATGGCCGGTCAGGATGGACCCCTCAACTCGCTCCAGTACCCCTTCGATGAGTGCATCGCGAAGCGGCACGCAATGGGCGATGAACTGGTCTCGGCGGTGAGCGGCCAACCCAAAGGCCCAGGCTGCGCCGACAATGCCGGCGGTGTTCTCGGTGCCCGAGCGCATCCCGCGTTCCTGGCCCCCGCCTTGCTGCTGGGGAAGGATGGGGGTGCCCCGACGCACGTATAACATCCCGACCCCCTTGGGCCCATTGAACTTATGAGCTGAGAGCGACAGCAGGTCGGCGCCGAGCCCATCGACATTGAGATCGAGACTGGCGCCTCCCTGTACAGCGTCTGTGTGCACCAGCACGCCCTTCTGGTGGGCGAGTCTGGCAATCTCGGCGACTGGCTCGATCGTCCCGATCTCGTTGTTGGCGAGCATAACGCTGACCAGCAGCGTATCCGGGCGGAGCGCATCGGCAACTTGGTCCGGGTCCACCTGGCCGTAGGCGTCCACGGGTACGACCGTAATCTCGAAGCCGAGATACTTCTCGAGGAATTGGCAGGTGTAGAGCACGGCGTGGTGCTCGATCGCGGTGATCACGATGTGGCGCCCACGCTCCTGGCGAGCCTGAGCGACGCCCTTGATGGCCAGGTTGTCGCTTTCGGTACCGCCGCTGGTGAATACGATCTCAGTATTGCGGCAGCCCAGGACCTCAGCCACGAGGTCTCGCGCGTCATCGACGGCCCGCCGCGCTTCCTGCGCTAACCCGTACGCGCTGGACGGGTTGCCGTAGCTTCGCTCCAGGAAAGGCAACATGGTGTGCAGGACATCGGGGTCCAATGCGGTGGTGGCGGCGTGATCGAGATAGATAGGGTCCAGGGTTCAAACCTCCATGGGTACAGGCTTCGAGTATACCAATGCGTCCGCGGACTCCAGCGGGACAATCTCTAAGGTGCGGGCTGCGTCATCGTAGAAGGTCATGGAAACGCCGCCCCGGCCGGCTCGCGGCAGTCCGGCAGTGCCGACATTGATGACGTACCGCTGGGCTTCATGGAACTGGATGTTGTTCCCGTCTAGGAACAGCGGTTCTGGGTCGGCGACCTGCCACACTCGCGCCCAATGCGTATGGCCGAAGAACCAGAGATCGGCCTGCTTTGCGGCCAGGTAGCCGTGGGCGCGCCGAAACCCGTCCCGAATGGCTCCTGAATTCAGGATGCGATGCAGGCTGGGATCGCCGTGGGAGAGAACGAAATTGGAGGCTTGAGCCTCGCGCGGCCAGGTCTGCACGAGGCGCTGCAAGTCTGGGCGCACAAGATCGACGTGGTCGAGGTCGCGGTTGCCTACGAGCGCGATAGTGGCATGATCTCGCACCCAGTCCATGCACCCATTGGGATCACCTTTTCCTATGACATCACCCAATGAGACATAATGGTCCACGCCTCGCGCCACCGCCAGCTCCGCGGCCCTCTCCAGCCGGCGCCGATTCCCATGAATGTCGGATACGAATGCCCAGAGTGTCACACCGCCTATATAGGCCGCTTCAGCTGGAATTGCAATGTTCCTTCCTCCTGGTATGCGGCCTGGGCCTGTGGGGCTGCTCGCCAGCCAGCCTGCCATTGCCCATTGCCGAAGCTCAGGAAGAATCTGAAGGTCTCCCAGCGGAGCAGACCCAGGTCATCGAGTTAGTGCCGGCTGTTGCCGATACGGAAGCGCCGCCGGCGGACTGTCTAACGGCAGGACCGCGACGCCTCCGCATCGGCCAAGGCGATGAGGTGGTGTCCGGAGACGCGGGCCTGCCTCTGGTTGCGCTGACTTTCGATGCGGGGGCAGCGGCGGGCGCGGCCAATCAATTGCTGGATGTGCTCAGCAGTCGTGGTGTCCACTCAACCTTTTTCATCACAGGGGCGTTCGCGGATCGCTATCCTGACCTCATCGCTCGGATCGCCGCCGATGGGCATGAGCTCGCCAATCACAGTTACAGCCACCCGGACTTCCGCAAGCTCACCGAAAACCAGATGCGTGTGGAAATTCGGCGTGCTGCCGCTTCCATCGAAGCAGCCAGCGGTTCGGCTCCCACCCTACTGTGGAGGCCGCCGTTCGGCAGCCGGGACAAGCGCATCCTCCAGGTGGTCGACGACGAAGGCTATCGGCCGATCTACTGGACGCTGGACTCCGGCGATTGGCTGGACGGTGCGACTGAGCAGAAGGTGCGGTCCACAGTGTTGAGCAAGGCTGGAGCTGGGGCGATCGTCGTCGGTCACATTTCTCCAGACGCCACTGCCCGTGCCATGCCGGCTATCATCGACGGCTTGCGTGACCAGGGATTTGCATTGGTCACTGTGAGCCAACTGCTGGGGGAAGCGCCCGTCTGCCCCGCCCCACCATACTAGGTGGTGACCAGCTCTGGCTCACCGTAGATGAATCGCTCTTGAGCATACGTGCTATACGAGAAGAAGAGCTCCTCACCTGCTGAAACCGGGCGCGTAACCCGTAGATAGAGGCGCTCTCCTTCGATGACCTTCTCCATGTTCGGATCGGACGAGTGGTTGATCAAGGCTCCGTACCCAATGGGGATGAGAAGCCGATCACCGAATCGAAACTTGTATTGGTCGGCGTGACGCGTGCAGTCATCAGCCACGGAGTGAGGGGATATCAGCCATCCAACTACGTGGAGCACCTCTCCGACTCTAAGAGGTGCCGTCGCAAAGAGACCCCTCCCAGCGCCGGGGATGGTGGACGCTCGGACGTAGAAGCGGTTGTCGGTTTCCTCATGGGCCGACGCGTCAACGGTCCGCGACACGACCATGGGCTCAGCTCCCCTGGTTCCGTCTTCTGGCAACGCCCCGGACCTTTTTGCTTCGAGTTCAGCCACCCGTTACTGCCTACGCCGGTGTCTCGGCAGGCTCGCGGCTGGGTATCACCAGCGCCGCCGCGCCCAAATAGGCAGCGGCCATGAGGGCGAAGGCGGGGGCGAAGCCGGCCCGGTCCACGATGGCGCCGATGAGCGCGGTCCAGGGAGCGCCGATGGTGAATACCCAGGCAAAGTAGAGGCCGAACACCAATTCCCGATCCGTCGCCGCCACTGAGTCTGCCAGGAAAACCTGGATCAGCGAGCTCTCGGTGAAGGCGAACATCCCGAGCAAGAAAAGCCCAATCCCCAACAGCGGTAGGGCAGGCCCGCCGACTACGATGACGAGCGTCATGCAGAGGGCCGAGAGCACCAGATTGAAGATGAGGATGGGTCGCCGGCCGAGCCGGTCGGAAAGACGACCGGAAATGAGCGGCCCAACTGCGCCGCCCAGCAGCAGCGTGGTGTAAAGCACGCCGACCCCAGCTGCCGACAGCCCGAGGCCGTTGGTCAGATAGAGTGGGACGAAAATCAGGAGCGGTCCCAGACCCTGGCCAGCGGCGGCCACACCGGATGCTCCGAGAAGCGCCCGCACGTTGTGGTTCGCAAATAGTCGGCCCAAACGCTGGACGGTAGGGACCGGGGCAGCCCCGGCCACATTACGGTTGAGATCCGGCAAAGCCACCATCAAGACGATGCCGACAATCACACCGGGCAGGGCGAAAAGCCAGAGGGTTCCCTGCCATCCAAACTGGCTGATGAGCGCCACGGCGATCAGCGGGACAAGGAGCGTGCCGAGATTGCCGCCGGCGTAGTTGACGGCAAGCGCCACTCCTCGCCGTTCGCGAGGATAGCGGTCGGAGATCATGCCGAGCCCGACGGGGTGCTGCGGGGCGTTGGCCGTCGCGGCGACGAATCGAAGTGCAGCGAAGGGAGCAAAGCTGGTCGTGAGGGCGGTCAGGGCGGTGCTCACGCCCCACAGGACGTTGCCGAGACCGAGCAACAGGTTGCGCGGATACATGCGGCCGATGATTCCGAACCCGAGCTGGAGGAGGCCGCCTGCGAAGTTAGCCAGTCCCACGATTGCACCGAGCACGGCATAGGACACGTCCCACTCGCGCTGGATGATTGGGTAGATCAGGGGAAAGAGCGCTGCGTACACGTGGGTAACGGCATGGGCGAGACTCACGAGAGCCAACATTGCGGTGGGCCCGGCGAGCCCTACTCGCCTGGTTTCGCCAATCGCGGCCATTCGACTCTCCCCAGCCTGAGCAGCGGTGAGTCATGTTAACCTAGGCCGGAGTTAGGCATCAGGCATGAAGGGGAAGGCCGTGGCCAAAGAGCAAGTCGAATTCTTCTGGAAGCGCACCTGAACTGGTTGTCGGCAGGCGAGGGAGGCTCTCTCGCGGATGGGCACAAGCTTGCGGGAGCGCGACTACTTCAAAGAGCCCTTCACGGTTGAAGAGCTGCATCAATTGCTCGGAGATCGGCTGCCCAGCAGCGTCTTCTCATGGCGCTCGCCAACAGCCCGCAAGCTGGGTTTGAGCAGTCAGCAAGGCGAGATCGGCGAGGACGAGTTGCTCAGCCCTATGGTGGAGGAGCCGAACCTGATCCGACGGCCGCTTATGCGCGTGAACGGCGAGATCGTAGCTGGATTCGACAAACCCGCGAAAGCACGCCTGGGCGAGCTACTGGGGAAGAGCTTCTAGCTTTTCTGGTGGCGGCTCAAGCCGTCGGTAGCCCAACTAGGCCCTCCAAGACTCGGTCGAGTGTGGCGCCAACTTGCTGGCGCGCTACATCCCGGTCGGTGGCGCGCGCGATGACCCGGGCGCCCATGGTAAGTGTCCCAATCAGCAGGTGCGCCAGGGAGTCTACGGGCTCGCCGAACTGGTAGCCAGCCTGGCGCAGGGCCTCTAGTCGTGCCATGAGGGCTTTGATCGCAAATTCTTCGTCGATCTCACAGTATTTGCTCCAGGTCAACACGGAAGGGGCGTCGAGCACGGCGATCCGCTGAACCTCGGGGCTCATGCAGGCATCGAGATAAGCATGGCAGGCCGCCGAAAGGCGGCGGAAGGGATCCGCCGCGCCCGTGCCGGCGGCGTTCACCTGATCGGTCAGCTCGCGCTCGACCTGGACGAACACTTCCTGGAACAGGTCTTTCTTGTCTCGGAAATGATGGTAGAGTGCGCCCTTCGTCATGCCGGTGCGCGCCACCACCTCTTCGATGGGGGTGTCGGCCCAGCCTCGCGAGCCGAATAGTTCGCGGGCGACGCTGACTAGCGCACCCCGGGTGGCCTGAGCTTGTTGTTCCTTGCGGTTCTTGACATCCATACCGTAGGTATGTAACATACCTACCCATGGTATGTCAACCTGGCCAGGGACAGCCGCCATGTGGTACCCATACGAAATTTGGAGGAGGACAAGATGCCGAAGTACGTGATCGAGCGAGCGATTCCGGGCGCGGGCAAGCTGAGCGCGCCTGAGCTTCAAGCAATCTCTCAGAAATCAGTCGAGGTTCTGCGGTCGTTGGGTCCAGAAATCCAATGGGTGAATAGCTTCGTCACTGACGACAAGATCTATTGCGTCTACAACGCCCCTAACGCTGAGATAGTTGCGGAGCACGCCCGCTGCGGCGGCTTTCCGGCGAACGTTATCACCCAGGTGCACGCGATCATCGACCCCGTGACCGCGGAGAGCTAGCTGCGCGCTGTATGAGCCGGGCCTGGGCGAGAACGGCCCCGGGCCCGGCTCATTTCTCGCGGGATCGCGCGGTCGTCCGCAAATGTCCATTAAGTTCCCGCGGCCCGGAAGGTCACCTTGCCTGCGCTTTGCAGGCTTCTGACCATCTCATCGGGAGTGATTAGCGGAATGGTCCGCAGGTTCCGATAGC
>DASXTD010000219.1:0-2653 GCA_036505655.1 Chloroflexota bacterium | reverse complement strand
GAAAGCCACGTACTATCGCGACCTGGGGGTCGTGCTTGGGCTCGGGATGACTTCCCGCGAGGTCATGCTCCACTTCTTCTCCCGTGATCTCGATCCCTGCAGTGGCGGCCGCCAAATGCCCAACCACTGGAGCTATCCGCGGCTCCGGATCATCACGGGCTCCAGTGTGGTGGCGACCCAGATTCCGCACGCGGTTGGGCTGGCGCTGGCCAGTAAGCTGCGAGGCGAGGACGACGTAACGGTCGCCTACTTCGGTGAGGGCGGCTCCAGCGAAGGCGATTTTCATGAGGGCCTGAACTTTGCCTCCATCCACCAGCTCCCGGTCATTTTTTTCTGCGAGAACAATGGCTACGCCATCACCGAACCGCAGTCGCATCAGATGGCGATTGAAAACGTGGCCGACCGCGCCAGCGCCTACGGGATCGCCGGCCAGGTCGTCGATGGCAACGACCCGCTCGCCGTGTACCAGACCATGACCTGGGCGGTAAGCGCCTGTCGACACGGCCACGGCCCCAAGCTCATCGAGGCTAAGACCTATCGGCTGGTGCCCCACACCAGCTCCGACGATGACCGCCGCTATCGAAGCCGCGCCGAGGTCGAGGAGTGGGCCAAGAAAGATCCGGTCATCCGCTTCCGCGACCGTCTGCTCCAACAGGAAATCGTCACCGAGGCCCGCCTGGCCCGGTTCGATTCACGCGTCGAGGCCGAAGTCGATGACGCGGTGGAGTTCGCCGAAAAGCGTCCTTTCCCATCGCCGGAGGATGCGTTCACCCATGTGTATGCCTCCTCCCATGCCGCTTCGTCTGACAAGGCCCGGGGCCGACAGGCCATCCCGCCTCGTCGAAGCAGTGCGGGAAGGTTCAAGGCAGACAAGCATGCCGCCTAGGCTCTATATCGACGCCATCCACGACGCACTGGACGAGGCCATGGCGGCCGATCCGCGCGTCATCATCATGGGCGAAGACATCGAGGCCGGTGGCGTCTTTCGAGCCACCGAGGGATTGCTCGATAAGTACGGCGCTGGCCGAGTGCTCGACACGCCGCTTGCCGAATCTGGGATCGTGGGTATCGCCATAGGCGCGGCTATGAACGGGATGCGGCCCGTCGCTGAGATCCAATTCGCCGACTTCATTTTTCCGGCGATGAACCAGATCATCAGCGAGGCAGCTCGCATCTCGTATCGCTCGCACGGCGGTTTCAACTGCCCCATCGTGCTGCGGGTGCCGTACGGCGGAGGTATCCACGGCGCGCTCTACCACTCTCAGTCCGTCGAGGCCTTTTTTGCCCACGTTCCCGGCCTCAAAGTGGTGGCCCCCTCCACGCCCGCTGATGCGGCCGGCCTGCTCCGCGCCGCCATCGATGACGACAACCCGGTCCTCTACCTCGAGCACAAGCGCGCATATCGGCTGATCAGCGACGAGCTCTCCGACAGGCATCCCAAGATCGAAATCGGTACGGTTGCGATCCCCCGCGAGGGCAACGACCTGACTGTCTTCACGTACGGCTACATGGTGCACGAGACACTGAAGGCCGCTGACCGACTCAGCCAGGAGCAAGGGACTGAGTGCTGCGTTGTGGACTTACGCACGCTGGCGCCGCTGGACAAGCCCACGATTCTTGAAACGGCGCGGAAGACCGGCAAGGTGCTGATCGTTCACGAGGACAATCTCACCGGCGGCTTTGGGGCTGAGATCGCGGCCATCATCGCCGAGGAAGCCTTCGAAGCGATGGATGCCCCGATCATGCGCCTGGCGGCCCCCGATGTCCCGTCCTTTCCGTTCGCCGAGTCGCTGGAAAGCGTCTGCCTCCCCGATTCCAACAAGATCTACGAGGCACTCTGCCGACTCGCGGCGTACTAGAGGTCTAACAAGATGGCCAAAACGCCCAAACGCTCATCTCGCCCAGCACAATCTCCATCGTCCAGCTCCACCTGGGAAGCGCTCGTTATGCCGAACACTGGCGAGGGCGTCACTCAGGGGACGGTCATTGAATGGCTCAAGCGCGAGGGCGACCATGTGGACCGCGACGAAGGGATCGTCGAGGTCGAGACGGAAAAGGTCAACATCGACATCCCGGCTCCCCGTGCGGGAACTCTCAGGCAGATCCTCGTCCACGAAGGTGATGATGTCGCCGTGGGCGAGCCCCTCGCTTACATCGAACCTGCCCAGGCCAAGAGCAGCAGTGCCCGGGCTCCCGCTCCTGCCGAGGCAGAGCGAGACGGAAGCGCCCCTCCCTCTCGCGACGCCGCAGGAAAGAGGGGGTCGAGAGGAACTTCTTCCTCTCTTGCCGCAGCGGACGGGGGTGAGGGGAGGGCCTCTCATCACTCGCCCGCTGTGCTAGCCATTGCCCGCGAACACCACGTGGACCTGAGTAAAGTTCAAGGCACGGGCCACGAAGGTCGCATCACCCGTCAGGACGTGCTCGCCTACCTGTCCGCCAATGAGACAGTCGGGCGCCAATCTGGAGGGGTCGCCGGGCCGGGTCGGTTGAATGAGCGGAGCGATCAGCGAACTGGGATCGGGCGCCAATCGGGAGGGGGCGCCGGGCCGGGTCCGTCGAATAACCCGGCCGGGGCAACCCCTATCGCGCCAGCGGATGATGAGATTTTGCCCATCTCGCCGACTCGGAAGACCATCGCAGAACATATGGTCCA
>DASXTD010000218.1:0-5197 GCA_036505655.1 Chloroflexota bacterium | reverse complement strand
CTCGGCTGCTGCGCCAGGTATTCCATTTCGCGCACCGCGGCTGCTGAATCCTGGCAGGGAATGAGGCCGACGCCTTTGAGCCGCTTCGGATCGGGTGCCAGATATTCCTCAACCAGCCAGCGGTTCACTGCGTGGCACAGGGCCGCGGCCAAGCCGGCATCCTGGAGCCCGTTCACGGTCAACGCAACCGGGGTGCCGAAGATGATGGCGACGTCGATGCCTTCAACGTCCATGTCGGGCAGGCGCTGCTCGGGATCGCGCATACCGGGCCGGGAGCCGCGTATATGGGGTGCGAACGGCCCGCTGACCCCCATGCCCAGGCCCTCACTCTTGGCCCAGACTCGGCCCTCCAGCAGCATCCGTGAGTTGCCTTGGTTGTCCTGAATCGACTTCGGCGCGCGAGCCGCGTACTCGGCCGGGAGCCACTTGGCCAGACCGTCCGACGGCTCCTGGCAATGTCCGTCCGCGTCAATAACGAGATCCATTTTGTGGCCCCTCCCCCCAGCCCCCTCCTCGCGGGGAGGGGGAGCAAAAAAAACCTTTGGGGGCGCAGCCCCCAATCCCCCGCCTGTTACGCGGGCACGCCTTCCTTTAAGCCAACCCGGAACAACCGGCCAAGGGCCGGAACTCGATCGTTTAAGCCCAAGCTGCGTAGTCCGTACCAGAGCACGGCCTGATTGCTGGCGATGACGGGCTTGTCTAGCGCTGCCTCGATCTCCGTGATCACCGGCAGCGAATGAATGTTGGTGCAGCTGAGCAGGTAGCCGTCTGCGTCCGGATCGCGCTCCTCGATCGTCACGCGCTTCCACAAGGCCGGCGGGGCAGCGATGTAGCCGTCGGACCCGCCAAGATTCAGCGGGCGATCGTGCAGGACTCGGATTCCGGCCTCGGCCAGGAAGGCGCTCTCGTGGTCGTTCGTCGTTTGGTTGTAGGGGCTCACCATTACGAGCTTCCGCACGTCCAGCGCGCGCAGGGCTTCGAGCAATGCGCTGCCGGTAGAGGTCGCTGGGCGTCCGGTGGCGCTGGTGATCGTGTCCAATACCTGCCGTTCAGCGTCGCGACCCGATTCCATGGATGAGGCCGTGCAGTGGAAGACGATCAGGTCGCAGGCGGCGTCAGCCAGCAGCTCGGCGGCCTCCGTAATCTTGGGCAGCAGCTCCAGCACGGGCCTGGAATACGGCCCGGTCATGCGCAGCCGGGTGATGTTGATCTGCACCCCCGGCGGCGCGTACTCGTGGAACTGCGGCTCGCTCAACCGATTAGAAGACGGAATGATGAGCCCGATCCGGGCTCGAACCGTCGGCGCGCTCTCTGCCATGGGTTGCACCCCCAAAGGGCGTTTGCCGGCGAGTATACCGCTGCCTTCCCTCTCCTGCCGACGCAGACGCGGTAGGCCGGTCGCGTCGCTTTCCCTCTCCTGCCGCGGAGGGAGAGGGTGGGGTGAGGGCCGCCCGCATTCTTAGCCTGATGGGCTAGCCTGGGGAGGACCCGATGGACCCACCCCGATCACGTCGATCCAGCCATAACCTTGCGTCGCCGGGTCGTATACGTACACGCGAGCCGCGATCTGCGGCCCCACCACCGGGAACGTCGTGAAAGCGGGCGCTGCCACCCCGAAATCCAACGCGTCGCTGGTCGGTCCCGAGTAAATGTGGACGTCACCATCGAAATTGGCGACCCAGGCCGGCACCATGACTGCCGGCAAGAACAGGGTCCCGGCCAATGAGCTCGCCGACGCATGGATCGTGACACTGTTCGTTGCCGGATCGAAGTCCGCCGGCGGCCGCAAATATCCCAGGAACCCGGTATCGTCGTAGACGGCCTGCAGCCAGGCGAACACCCCATTCGGATTGACTCGCAATGCATCGGCGGTGACCGGCAGCCGCAGCACCACGTCCAGGTCAGCGGCGCTCCCGGGCGAAACCGTGACGGAGGCGCCCGCCGCGGTCTTGGGCGTAACCTTGATGTCGATCGGGCCGCTTGCTGGCACCACGACCCCCCCGCCCAGGCTGCCCGCCGCGGCCAGATTCGGCACCTTGGGAGAAGGATCGATCAAAATCTCGGCGCTGGCGCCGGGCCCGACCGCGCCAGTCAGCCCTGACATGGATTGCAATCCGATGGTGGCCTGGAACGCGCGGCCGCCCAGCACCATGCTCACGGTTCCGCCACTGCTGCCGATGCTTTGACGGGTGGGCTGTGCCGGAGGCCCCGAGGGCGATGGTCCAGGTCCAGAGGGTACCGACGTGGGGCCAGGGCTGGGCCCAGGCGCCGGCGTTGTGGGCGGACCGACCACCGTCGTCTGCGCGGCCACGGCGCTATGGTCAGTTCCGCGATAGAGCCGCAGATTGTAGGTCTGGCCGGCGGCCATCCAGGGCACCTCTACAATGCCGGCCGAGCCTTGCGCGGCCAGAGACTCACTCAGGGCGGCGGTAGAAGCGTAGACCTGGCCCAACGTGCCGTCTCCAGTGTCCCAGCTCATCATGGGCGTGCCGCTCGGGCTGCCCTTGGCGGCCAGGCCCACGGCGGCCGGCGTGTTGGCCGCTCGAGCGGGAGTAATCTCAGCCAGTACCGTGGTGTGCGCGGTGCCATCGTAGAGTCGGAACACGTACGTGCGGCCGGGCACGATGGGCGCGTTTTGGGATCCGCTCGCGCCTTGCCCGAACAGGTTCTCAGGCCCGCTATCAACGGAGACGTAGACCTGCCCGCCCGAGCTGCCGCCCGTATTCCAGTTGATGGTCACGGTCCGCTGGCCGGTCGCCGTGTTGGGGCCCGGCAGTGCCACGAAGCTCAGCCCCGGAACCAGCGTCTTCGGGATCACCAACGGCGTCGCCCGAGCCGGTGGCGATGGCGAGTCAAGCCATAAGAACGTCACTCGGACCCAATCGTTGGCTCCCATCCCGAGGTCGTCCCAGAACGTCCCATCGGCCAGGTCGATCGAAGGTGGGATGGTGACGTAGCGGCCGTAGCCGTCATAGCCCCCGTGGTAGCCGTCGAAAAACGCCGCCTCGGCCTCCGACTTCCAGCGAGGCAGGTC
The DNA here is from genome assembly GCA_036505655.1 of Chloroflexota bacterium. Classification (GTDB taxonomy): domain Bacteria; phylum Chloroflexota; class UBA6077; order UBA6077; family SHYK01; genus DASXTD01. Next base: position 2,163 of record DASXTD010000218.1, on the reverse strand, counting down.
CTTGAAGTCCTCCCGACTCTGATTCCAGTAATCGTCGTGGATGTTCCAGGGGCCAATGTCCCACACCGGTGCGTCCACGGTGCGGCCCTTGTATTCCAGCCGAACCACGAAATCGCGCCGGTCCAGCGCGTTGAGTACCCGCGTTGAAGGCAGTGCGACGAAATGGTCGCGCTCCGTAACCACGTGCCCGTTGGCGGTGCTGTGGCCGACCAGTCCTTCCCGGGTCGCCCAAACAGTCACGGTGGGCGGGCCGAAGGTCGTCTGTGCATGGGCGAGGCCAGGCACGCCGGTGGCCGCAAGCGCCAGGGCGATCAGACTGAGGGCCCAATGCTGGCGGGCCGAGCGAGACAACGAGTGGGAGCGGACGCTAAGAGACGGCACGGAACACATGATCTTACCACGCCCTCCAGGCCAATCCGTTACGAAACGGTCCCAACCGCGGCTAGCCGGAGCGTTCGTGGGGTTTCCGGTAGGGGAGGGGCTTGTCCGATGGCGCCGCCCGTTGCTGGCTGGCCCTGCGGAGGGGGTCGGGGGGAGGGGTCATCTTAAAGCTAGAATGGCGCCGTGGCAACTGAGGCAGCCCCTCCCGAGACGAGAACCGAGCGCTGGGCGATGTTCTCGCCGCTCCGATACCGGAACTACCGGTTCTTCTGGCTGGGGCAGTTCCCCTCCGTCACGGCCATGAATATGCAGTACGTGGCGGTGGCCTGGCTCGTTTTTCAGCTCACCAACTCTCCAGCCCTGCTCGGCATCACCGGGCTCGCTCAGGCGGTGCCGAATGTCGCATTTAGCTTCGTGGGCGGCGCGGTGGCCGATCGCATGGACCGCCAGCGGCTTCTCCTCCTGACCCAGGGCACCACCGCCCTTCTGTTCTTCGTTCTGGGGACGCTAGTAGCGGCCGAGATCGTCCAGTACTGGCACGTGCTGGTGGTCGCTTTCCTGCTCGGTACTGTGCGCTCGTTCGATCAGCCCGCTCGCCAGGCCCTGCTGCCGCTCATGGTCCCTCGCGAAGACATCCCCAAAGCAGTTCCCCTGGGTAACCTGGTCTGGCAGGGAACCCGCCTGGTGGGGCCCGCTACAGCCGGCATGCTCATCTATCTGATCGGCGTCGGCCACACCTACTACGTCGCCTGCGCCTGTTTCGCTGTTGCGATGGTCTTGTTCTCCCAGCTGCGAATCGATCCGGTGCTGCCCCGAGGCGGCCCCGGCCTCTGGCGCAACATCCTCGACGGGCTGATTTACATTCGCCAGAATGACCTGGTCCTCACCCTGATTGTGCTCACGTTCTTCAACAGCGTGTTCGGCATGTCCTACACCATCATGATGCCCGTGTTCGCGCGCGATATCCTGCACGTCGGGTCGCAGGGATTCGGCTTTCTCGAGACCGCGGGAGGAGTAGGATCGGTCCTGGGCACGTTCGGGGTCGGCTACTACGCTCGCGCGGGCCGAAAAGGTTGGCAGATCATCGTGGGCGCTGCCGCATTCGGCGTGCTCCTGGTCGGTTTCGCGAGCTCGTCCATCTACGTCCTGTCGCTGGCCCTGCTGTTGCTCATGGGGGTGGCCAACCAGTGGTACATGACCACCATCAACACCAGCATCCAGATGATGCTGCCCAACGAGTATCGCGGCCGGGTGATGGGTCTCTGGGGCCTGGCCTGGAGCCTGATGCCCCTGGGAGGGACGATTTCGGGCGCTATCGCCGAACAAGCGGGGGCGCCGTTCGCCATTGGGCTCGGTGCGACGCTGGTTGCTCTGCTGCCCCTCTTGGCCGCGATCGCCCTTCCCCGTCTTCGCAATTTAGACTGAGGGAGGACTCCATCTGATGGAAAGCAGCGCAACGGGTGCTGGGCTCAGCTACGAAGAACTGGTGCGGACCGGGCCCGGGACGCTCGCTGGCCGCTATCTGCGCGGCTTCTGGCAGCCCGTTGCTGTGGCTGCGGACCTGCCGATCGGTCGTGCGAAGCCTATCCGAGTCATGAGCGAGGACTTCACGCTCTACCGGGGCGAGAGCGGCCAGCCGCATGTGCTGGCTTTCCGCTGCGCCCATCGCGGTACCCAGCTCTCCACCGGTTGGGTGGAGGGCGACTCCCTCCGCTGCTTCTACCATGGTTGGCGGTACGACCCGGATGGCCAGTGCGTCGAGCAGCCGGCCGAGCCGGAGCC
>DASXTD010000217.1:0-3355 GCA_036505655.1 Chloroflexota bacterium | reverse complement strand
GGTGCAGGCCACATTCGACCGGCCGCCGCCTTCGCTTAACGGTGTGCCAGGAGTCACCGAAGCCGAGATTAACGGCCGCACGTTGCGCTGCAAAGTTGTCGGCTCGATGGAGCCGCTCATGCGGACGTTGGCTGACGCGGGCGTACGCGAGCTCCTGAGCACCCGGCCGTCACTGGAAGAGCTCTTCCTCTCCCATTACGGTGCCGACAGTAGCGTCGCGTGAGCATCGCCCTCGTCCGGCCGCGGGCGGTCCCTCGCACCAGCGACGGCGAGCCGAGTTGGGTCATCACGCGGCACGTTGCGCGGAGCGCGAGACGGTGGGCCATCATCTGGGGCGTCGTCTTCGGGTTCTTCGTAATGGCCACGGTCAAAGCGTTCGTGGTCGGATTTCCCACTGTGGCCTCTCGGCTCGCGCTCACCCATTCCCTGCAAGCCTTCGCGATGTTGATGGGTGTCCCGCACCATGCCGAGACCGTGGCCGGATTCATCACCTGGAGGATCCTGGTGGTCTGCGTGATCATCGGGGGCATCTGGGGGCTGCTAACCAGCACAGGTCTCCTGCGCGGACAGGAAGACATCGGACAGTGGGAAGTGCTCCTGGCCGGACGCACGACGAAACGGCGCGCCGCGGCCGAAGCTCTGATCGGACTGGGGTGCGTGCTTGCGGTGATGTTCGCCATCACTGCCCTCTTTACGCTGGCCGCAGCGCAAACGCCGGGCGCACGTTTTTCGCTGGTGGGCTCGCTCCTGTTCGCGTTCGCGCTGGTATCCGGGGGCGCCGTCTTCCTGGCGGTCGGTGCACTGGCCAGTCAGCTGAGTGCGACGCGCGGCCAGGCGGCCATGCTGGCCTCGGCGGTCCTGGGCGTATCGTTCGTAATTCGGATGGTGGCCGATTCGAGTACCAGCTTGGGTTGGCTCCGGTGGTTGAGCCCGATCGGCTGGGTCGAGGAGCTGCACCCGTTGCAGGACGTCCAGCCGCTGCCTCTGATCCTCATCGTTGGCCTGGTGCTCGGCTGCTCGGGCGGTGCGGTCTGGTTGGCCGGACGCCGCGACCTTTATGCGGGCGTTCTGCGCGAGCCCGAGCGGCCCCTTACGGAGGGGCGCTGGTTGCTTGGACCGACCAGTCTGGCTCTTCGCTTGTCGCGCACGACTGCGATCGCCTGGTTAGTGGGCCTGGCGGGCCTCGCCGCGACCTACGGGTATCTCGAGCGCGCGGCGACCAGCATCCTCACGTCATCGCCGACCGTGGCCGCGACGCTGGGGAGGCTTGGCGTGAAGAACCTATCCAATGGCTATTTCTCGATCGTGTTCTTCATGATGGCGATATTGATCGCTGTGTTGGCCGCCGCCCAGCTCAGCAGCATCCGCGATGAGGAGGCGCACGGACGTCTCGACAACCTCCTGGTCCGGCCCATTCCGCGTCTCCGCTGGTTGGCTGGGCGCTTCCTCATCTCGCTGACGCTGCTGGTATTAGCTGGATTGGGGGTCGGGCTCGCTACCTGGGAGGGAGCTAGCCTGCATCACACGCGAGTGGCCCTGCCGGCACTGCTGAGCGCCGGGCTCAACGCGACCATTCCCGGTATTTTCGTGCTCAGCGTGGGCGTGCTGATACTGGGCATCCGACCTCGCCTGACGAGCTTCGTGGCTTATAGCATGGTCGCCTGGTCTTTCCTGGTGGACCTGCTCGGTGGACTGATCAAAGGAAAGGACTGGGTGCGCGACCTATCGGTCTTCCACCACATTTCGCTGGCTCCGGCCACCGCTCCAGACTGGGGGACCGCGCTGCTCATTGTTGGCATTGGCGTGGCAGCTGCGCTGGTCGGTGCAGCAGTTTTCCAGCGCCGAGACATCGAATACGCCTGAGCCATTCAACGGTCTGCATCGGTTTTTCCATCCGAAGATTGGGTCCCGAGGCCGTCCCGTTCGCTTCACTTGCTTCCCGAACCACCCGCTGGCCATTGGATTCCCACCCATTGGGATGTGGTCGACGGTGCTCTGAGATCGGTAGTCTCCACATAGGCCGGATTTTCCCCGCCCAAGCGGCTTGATTCGGCCAGTGTGAGGGAGGAAATTTCATGAACTATCGGATTCTGGTACCGCTTGACGGATCGAGGCTGGCGGATAAGGTGGTCCCCTGGGCAGATGCCTGGGCTGAATCCATGGGTGCGGAGTTGGAGCTACTTCGTGCTGTGGGCGCCCCGGTCCCGAGCGTGTTCGCCGAAGGCGCGCCAGTGGCGGACTACTACTTCACTGAGCAAGACGTGGTGCGGGCCCACCGCGTATTGGAGGAGACTGCCCGCGAGGGGTTCAAGGGGTCGTCGCGTGTGGATTTACGTGTGATGGAAGGAGCCGCCGCCCAGGTGATCCTGGATCGTGCGCACGAGCGAGCCTTCGATCTCATAATGATGAGCACCCACGGCCGGGGTGGCCTGACCCGGACTCTGCTGGGCAGCATTGCGGGTAAGGTCCTTCGTCGCGCTGGTGCGCCGGTTGTGACCGTGAGAGCCGACCTGGGCGGTCCGCCCCGAGCGCCCAAACGAGTACTCGTTCCCATCAATGACTCAGATCTGGCGGCTGGCATCCTGCCGCCACTCGTACTCTTCGCAAAGACGGTGCCCTTGGAGATGACGCTGTACTGGTTGGCCCCCGGGATGGCTGACACTCGAGCTGGTGAGGCTGCGATTCAGGAGCTCGCCGATGGTCTCCGGTCGGCCAATATCAATACGCAGGTGCGGATCGAGCGGGGCGCCGATCCCGCGGCAATGATCGCTTCAATCGCCCACCGCGAAGCTTTTGACCTGATCGCGATGAGTACCCATGCGCGCAGTGGGCTGGGGCGATGGGTTCTGGGCAGTGTCACCGAATGGACAATCCGCCATGCTGACGTACCGGTGATGGCGATTCGGCCGCAAGAACCCTTGGAGAGCTCGAAGTCGCTGGCTGTGGCCGGGAGCGTTCAAGGCTCGGCACGCTGACCGGAGCTCGCCGGTCTATTCGGAACAAGGAGGCTGCACCGTTGGGTTGGCCTCCTGCTCGTATCCGCTTACCCCGACGGACGGATCGCCGCCAGAGCCTCAGCACCGCTGACTGGGGTTGACACAATCCGGTGCATGCTGGTTACCGAGTACGGGCGACCCTGGCCGTGGCACACGGCGCAGGTCTCTACCCCCTGGAGGCCAGTCTGGCTCTGTGCGTGGGCCATCGTGCGATCGCTGTCGTGACAGCCCGTGCAAGCTGAGGTGATAGGCGGCACCTGGCGCACGACCTGACCGTTCACCGAGGCGGTCATGGGCGAGGACCGCGCGAGGGCATCCGTAATGACGAACGTACCGGGAAGGTGGCAGACCGTGCAGTT
>DASXTD010000216.1:0-4328 GCA_036505655.1 Chloroflexota bacterium | reverse complement strand
CCCAGCGACTTCGCGATATCCATGTCCAGGATGATGTACACGGGATCCTGGTTGTCCGACCGCTTGAGCGCACCGTCGATTCCCTCCGCCAATTTGCGCAGCGACTGATAGTCCTGCTGCCCGGTGATGGAGAGGGCAATGGCCAGGTCGGACGTATACCGCGGCTTGTCGACTTTGGCGAGCCCGCGCATGATCGAGTCCTCCACCGAGAGACCGCCATCCATGGCTGGCCGGACGACCTGGAGGCCGAACGCGGGCAGCGCCTCGCGGTTGGAGATAAAGCTGGTGGTGCCGCTGGCCTGGATCGTGTACTCGCCGGCGCCGATCACGGTCGCTCGAATACCCTCGGTAGGTTCGCGGACCCAATCCTTGCGGAAGCCGTCCAGCTTCTGGCGCAGGGCCTTGCCGTAGATCGGACCAAGATCCCCGTAGGCGGTGCGATCGTGGTCGTACACGTATTCGGACACACCGCCCGAGCAGACAATGAACTCAACCTTATTGGCGCCGCCGTGATCGGTGATGGGCTCGGTCAGCAACAGATCCTTGGTCAGGGTGGACAGCTCGCCACCCTGAATCACCTCGTACAGGCATTCCACCATCTGATTCGCGAACTTTTGGCGCTGCTCCTCGGTGACGGTGCCGCCCACTTTCGGCTCCGGGTAGCCCAACTCGCGCATGATGCGAACAGCCGGCCGCTCGACGCGGCTGAGCAGGCCATTCTCGTCGAAGGCCAAGAGACGCGCGCCGCATTCGATTGCACAAGTCTGGGTAACCAGGCCATCGCGGATGACCGAGAGCTTGGCCGTACCACCGCCGCAGTCCAGGTTTAGGACTGTGGCGTGCTCGTCCTTGGACATGGCGACTGCACCACAGCCGTAGGCCGCCAGCAGCGCCTCATGGTTGGGGCCCGCCGACGCGCAAATGAACTTGCCGGAATGCGACGCGAAGAACTCAGTGATCGGCTTCGCATTCTCTTTCTTGAGCGCCTCGCCCGTGGTCACGACAGCGCCAGTATCGATATCGTCCGACGTGAAGCCCGCCTCGTGATACGCATCGTGGAGGAAGAGCTTGATCTTCTCGAAGTCGATCTGGGTACCAGCCAGGTAGGGAGTGAGCAGGATGGGTGAGCGATACAGCAGCTTGCGCTCAGTGACCTTGAACTTCGAGGACAGCCCGGCGCCTTCGCGGCGGAGCACCAGCTTCGAGAAGATCAGGTGCGTGGTGGAAGAGCCGATGTCAATGCCCACGCTGCGCAGCGTGAACATCTCGAGGCCTTCGATGTCCTCGGCATCCTCGAGATCGATTGGAGTCAGATTGTGGTCGTGCGCCCCCCCGAGGCCCAGTTCAAAATCGTCGTGCATGAAGCTATGCGGTCTCCCTTCGTGACTGTGAACACTAGGCGCGCCGAAAACCCATTGTGTCCCGTTGTACCCGATCTGGGCCGCCGAGCTTTCGCCTCGTCTCCCAGGGGTTTGGGGGCGGAGCCCCCAATATCAAAAGGGCGGGTGGGCGGGCCTTCCTATTCCTCGTAGTCCCATTCGTAGTTGGGGTCCCGGTAGGCCTCGTCGGGAATGTCGTTTTTCATTCCCCGGTCGGCCAGCTCCGCTTCGAACTTCTCGCGGATGAATGGTTCCTCGTCAGGGTACTCGATCTGGTCCCGCGCGCGATCCTCTACCCGCTCCGCGTAATTGCTGACCCCGCGCGGGGCGTGGAAAGCCAGGTAGCGGGCCGGGGCGCCGCCCAGGTTGAAATGCTGATGGAACCAGCGGTCTGGCGGTACAAACGTGCTGCCCTCGTGCCAGGGGACGATGACCTTCTCCTTGCCCTCGGGCCACATGATCGAATAGCCCTCGCCAGTCGGGATCACGATCTGGACGCCGGGTCCGTGGCGATGCGCTTTTTTGTACGTGCGGGCCGGGAACACGGACATGTGGTTGGAGAGCGAGGACTGCGGATACTGGATCCAGACGACGTGCCCGCCGGCACCGCGGCCGCGGAACGGGATGAGCTTGTCCCAGGCCCGCATGTCCGGGAAGAAGTTCCCATACCACATCGCTCGGCCACCGCCTCTGGGCGAATCCTCGTTGTAGACCTTGGCCTCGGAGTAGAAATCTTCGCCGCCGTAGACGAGGGCTTCGTCGGCGTAGGGATTATCGAAGAAGAATTTGGGGTCGGGGATGATGGCCATCGCCATGGGCAGGGAGTTGTAGTGGAGGAGCCGCGCCGGCGCGTTGCCCTGGGTATTAGACAGCTGGTAAGAGTAGTTGCGAGGCAGCAAGAACAGGCTGTGTTTCTGCCACTCGAAAGTCTTCTTTGGCTTGCTGTCCGACGCCCAGACCGTGCACAGGCCGCGACCTTCGAGGCAGTAGACGGCCTCGTCGAGCGCGAAACGAACGGGCGCAAGCGTCTGGCCGGGGCCGAGCTCGGTGACTCGCCCCTCGGTCACGCCCTCCTGCCCGGCGAGCTGGATGATCGCTGCTTTGCAACCGCGCTCTTCCCACTGGCCGACTTCGACGGTGCGCAGGTCCTCCTGGTAATAGCCCTTGTGAATGGGGATACCGATGGACTTGACCCATTGATCGTAGGCAGACGGGCGGCCCCAGCCGGTACTCTGGGCTGGCGCGGCTTCAGTGCTGGTTTGGGTCTGCGCCATTTAAGCGCTCCTTCCGTTCCTCCTGTGACCTGTCTGAGATGGTCCCTAGTATCTCTTGCCCGGCCGCCCCGTTCAAGACAGGCAGGACCCGGCTCTCAGTTTTCAGCGCACGCTTTCTTCACGAGCGCGCCGATCCTCGCCTCGTCGGCGGCGCTCAACTCCGTCAGAGCGAAGGCGGTCGGCCACATGGCGCCTTCGTCGAGGTTCGCCTTGTCGCTAAAGCCGAATGTCGCGTACCTCGTTTTGAATTTCTGCGCGCTTTGGAAGAAGCAGACGACATTGCCGTCCATGGCATACGCGGGCATCCCGTACCAGGTTCTCGGCGAGAGTGCGGGCGCGCTGGCTTTGACGATGGCATGGAGCCGCTCGGCCATGGCACGATCCGGTTCTGCCATCTCGGCTATCTTCGCGAGCACGTCGCTTTCCCCGTCCGCCTTGCCGGCGCGCGGGCCGCGGCGCGCGGCCACCTTCAGCTCTTGGGCGCGCTCCTTCATCGCGGCTCGTTCCTCGTCCGCGAATCCCTTGGACGGCTTGCCGATCGCGGTGGTGCTCTTGGCGGACTTCTGCGTGTCCTTCATTGCAGGTTTCCTCTCTGCGAGATCTGGGGCTCAGTGGACGCGGTGGACCTTGTGCTCGTAATGCTCGCTGACCGTGCTAAGAACCTGCGGGTTGGGCTGCCGAGGAGCCATGCCCGCCTCGTGCACGTCCAATGCCTCCTGGCTCTCCCATAGCTCGACCAGGGCATAGACTTCGGGCCGCATGACGCTACGGAATGTCTCGAACTGAATGCAGCCAGGCTCTTTCTGGCCCTCCCGGCATCGTTGGGCCATAGCCGCAGACAAGCCATCTGCCGTCTCGGGGCTTTCCGCAGAGAACTGGATCAAGATTCGCACGGGAGCTGCCATGCCGGTCCCCTCCTAACGCAAGAGCGATCTGATGTTACTGCTTAGGACTCGCGAATGGTGCGATATCATCCCAGGCAGCGCCTGGAAGCACAGGGGCAATCAGCGGGGAATCTAGTTCTGGGCAAACGCCCAGCAGGTCGCAACCGTTGGATAAGGAGATGGGGATGCTTCGAGGTTGGTTGGGCCGCTCGGCACGCCGAGGTGGCTTGAGCGCGCTGGGACTCATTCTTTTGATCGCGAGCTGTGCGCCCAGTTCGACGGGTCAACCCTCGCAGACGAGCCAGGGTGAGCGGGCCGCCAGTGCCAAGACGATCACGATTGGCGTGACCGCGCCGATCAAAGTCTATGGCCACATGGAGTATCCGGCCGGGGGTCTTGCCTCTCTTACCCAGATTCATTCCGAGGGCCTGGCGACGAATGGCCGCGATGGAGGTATGGAGGGCCGCTTGGCTACTGCGATGCCATCCTTCGACAACGGCTCCATGCGCCTTTTGCCTGGCGACCGGCTGGAGACCACCTGGAAGCTCCGCACAGACGCCCTCTGGCATGACGGCGCCCCGTTCGAGGCCGACGACGTCATCCTGGGCTGGAAGATCCGCACGACGGTTCCTGGCCCAGAAGGGAACCGGGGCGTGGGCCTGATCGACAGCATGGTTGCGACGGATCCGCACACGATTGTCATGACCTACCGAACGCCTTATTTCCACGCCCTGGACCTGAGCCTGCAAAATCTGTGGCCCTATCCGGCGCACCTGCTCGCCGAGCCTTTC
>DASXTD010000215.1:0-1521 GCA_036505655.1 Chloroflexota bacterium | reverse complement strand
CGGCCGACAGCAACTTCAAGAGCAAGCTGCGCCACCCTTCCTACCCGACCCACGAGATCAACGGCATTGTGTTCGCCTACATGGGGCCGCGCGACAAGCTGCCCCTGTTCCCCAATCACGAGTGGGCTTTAGTTGACAACGACCACACTTATGTCACCAAAGCCTACCAGGAGTGCAACTACCTGCAAGGGCTGGAAGGCGAGTGCGATTCCGCCCATCTCTCCTTCCTGCACCGCATGTTCAAGACCAGTAACTTCAGTCAGCAGGACACTAGCCCAGAGTACGAGACTGAGGACACTGACTTCGGCGTGCGCATGATCGCCACCCGCAACGCCGGCGAGGGGAAGAGCTACGTGCGTGTGTCTTCCTTCATCATGCCGGTGGGATCGGCGGTCCCAGTGGGCCCGGGGTCCGAAAATCCAGAGGGCCCAGATGGCTTCGAGATCCACTTCTACACGCCAGCTGACGACTATCACAGCTGGCGATTCGACTTCGGCTTCCGTCGCAGCCGAACCGTGGGCATCCCCGACGTGCATCGGGCGCCGCACATTGGCCCCGATTTCCGCAAATACGCCAATGCCTCCAACCATTACTTGCAAGATCGCGAGATGCAGCGAACTGTGAACTACACAGGCATGCCCGAGTTCCTCACCCACGACTCCGTGGCCACCGAGTCGATGGGCGCGTTATACGACCGCAGCCGCGAGCACCTCGGCAGCAGCGACACGGCCGTGGTGGCCGTCCGTCGCCGCATCCTGGAGGCGGTCAAGGCGTTTCAGCGGGGTGAGGAGCCTCCCTGTCTGGTCACCGACCCGGAGCTAAACGATTACTCGCACGCTGAGTCGACCAACCGCGTGTTCGCCGGCCACGACTGGCACGCCAAGCTGCCGCATCTGGTTAGCTCAGTCCAGGAGCGCGTCGCTCAAAAAGAATCAGAAGTTCGTGCATGATCCCGGGGTCGTAGGGGCGCCACCTGTGGGCGCCCTCTGCACGAAGTGCAGCAGACGCGGGCGGGCACAGGTCCCGCCCCTACGGGCGATTCTCGGAGTCGGACTCCTCAGAACGACAACTTAACCGAGGGGGAAGAAAATGTTGCACCGTATTCTGGTGCCCACCGATGGCTCGCCCGAGAGCGACAAGGCCCTGCACCTGGCCCAGAAGATCGCCAAAGCGCAAGCTGCCGAGATTCTGCTCGTGCGAGTCGGAGAGCGCCCCGTTTGGCCTGAGTTGGCGGAGGATGGCGGCCTGCCGCCGGACGTCTACGACCAGATCCTCACCCAGATCGAGCAGGATGCCCAGGCTGACCTGACCCGCCTTTCCGGCCAGATCCAAGCGGATGGAATCGCCGTCTCGGCGCTGCTCCTGTGGGGCAGCCCCACCGGTGCTCTCCTGGACTGTGTCGATCAGGAACACCCGGATCTGGTGGCGATGACCACCCATGGTCGCAGCGGCCTGGAGCGGTTCGCGTTAGGCAGCGTGACGGACCGAATGGTCCGGGAAGGCAGCGCGCCCGTTTTGGTC
>DASXTD010000214.1:0-2491 GCA_036505655.1 Chloroflexota bacterium | reverse complement strand
CTCCCGGACGTCATCACGGATACCCAGGTCGCTCAGGCGAAAATGCGAGACGTGGTGCGGGGGGGCGTCAAACTCGCGCTGATGATGGCTTCGATGCTGCACGGGATCGCCACCGGCAACCTGCTGCCGGCGGACGTCACCACGATCTGCGTGGACATCGAACCCGCGGTAGTGACCAAGCTGTCCGATCGAGGGACGTTCCAGAACATCAGCGTGGTGGCTGACGTAGGCGGCTTCTTGCGTGAGCTGGTCGCCAACCTCGAAATGGCAGAATAAGCCACATCTGTCATTCTTGAGGAGCGAAGCGACGAAGAATCTCCCGGATATAGCACAACATAGCCTGTCACTAGCAACTCCCGGGAGGTCCTTCGCTGCGGCTCAGGACGACACCGGCTAACTGCCCTATGCGCTCTCGCGGAGGGGGCGTCGCTGAGGCACGCCGGGACGGCGGGGGAACCGCTCGGATGTCACGCTCAACTTCTTGATCACCACCAGGGCCCGATCTTCCAGCAGCCCCGGCACATCCACTGGGATGACGTCCTCGACGGATGCATTCAGTGCTTGAAGGGCCGGGCGCGCATCGGCAACTTCATCCTCCACGTTGGACTGCTTCTTCATCAGGACCGCGTACCCACCCACTCGTACCAGGGGCATCAGCAGCTCCGTGAGCGCCGCGGTGCCCGCGAGGGCCCGTACCACCGCCACGTCATAGGCCTCACGATGGTCCAGCAGCCGGCCTGCTTCCTCGGCTCGTCCATGCAGCGGCCGCGCATTCTCCAGACCCAGCAGCTCGACTGCGTGGCGCAAAAAGCTCACCTTTTTGCCCGTCGCCTCCAGCAAGGTGACGTGTAGGTGGGACAACGCGATGGCTAGAGGCAAGCCCGGGAACCCCGGGCCGCTGCCGACATCTATCAAGCGCGCCCTCTGCAGAGGCAGTAGGGCAGGCAGATGCGGAACCAGTGTGAGGGAATCGAGGAAATGCTTTAGCTCAATCTGGTCCGGATCCACCAGGCCTGTCAGGTTGACCTGACGATTCCATTCCGTCAAGGCACTCGAGAGCGCGGCAAACATCGCAAGCTGACCCGTACTCAGGCGAACACCCAGGGCAAGCGCCCCCTGCTGGAGCAGGATTTGTTCAGCCAAGGGAAGTCCCCCTATACTGAAAAGTGATGCAGATAGAGCCAACCAGGGTTGCAACCGGAAGGACAGGCGAAAAACGTTCTTTCCCATTTTCGAGCAGGCTCGACCCGCTCGGGGGGAGAGGAACCCGCCTTGGCATTGGCCGATCCCTCTGACGGCAGCCTTCCCCTTGGGAAGGCAATTGCCGCGTATGTATCCACATTACCGGTCGCCGACCGAGAAAGCAATACCCGGGAGCTAGGACGCTTTGCCCGCTGGCTGGGCGCGTCCGTACCCATCGAGCAAATTCGGCCGGCCGACGTGGGCCGTTACCAGGAAGCGCAGCCCGAATCGGCGATCGACATCAACCAGCGCCTGGAGCCACTAAAGGCCTTCCTGGCGTATCTCCGTAATCAAAAGCTCATCAAAGTCAACCTCGGTGCCCACGTCCGCCTCCGAAGAGCCACCCAGCGCAAGAGCAGCGGGGCCCCAGGCAGTGAAGACGCGCAAGTCGTCCGCATGACCAGTGAAGGCTACGCCGCCCTGGCGCAGGAGCTCGAACACCTCGAAAGAGAAGTGCGCCCGCAGGTCACCGAGGAGCTCAGCCGCGCATTCGCCGACAAGGACTTCCGCGAGAATGCCCCTTATGACGCTGCCAAGCAGAAGCTCGGAGAAGTCCAGGGCCGCATCAACCAGATCCGCGGCATGCTTTCGGCGGCTAGTATTCAGACGTCCACCTCGAACGAAGTGGTCGATCTCGGCGTCACCGTCACCCTACGGGACATTCACGAAAACGAAGACGTTACCTACACGGTGGTCGGTCCGGGCGAGGTGAGCTTGCGCGAGCGCAAGATCTCGGCTGCGTCTCCCGTAGGAAGCGCACTGGTCAACCGCCGGGTGGGAGACGTGGTCGAGGTCAATATCCCGGGTGGAGCGGTTACGTACCGCATCGAGCGGATCGAGCGCCTCCGCGCTGCCGCCGCGACTAAGTCGACCTAGCAGGTTAGCGCTCTTCCCAATGACCCTTCGGCTGAGCTCGGCCCTCGCGGCCGGGCGCATCGCCGCCAACGCTACACGACGCCTCCACCTGGGTGGGGCGACTGTGTTACCAGGCCACGTCGCCGGCTGGGTTGACCCTTCAGCCCTTGGGACCCTGGCGCTTCAGCTTGGACATGGCATCGTGCTGATCACCGGCACGAATGGAAAAACGACGACCGCTCGCATGGTGGCATCGGTTGCGACCGCCGCTGGCATGGTGCCCGTGCATAATCGCTCCGGTGCCAATCTCCCTTCGGGGGTGTTATCAGCCCTGGTGAGCCAGGCAACGCTCGGAGGTGAGCTCCGGGGTGACGTCGGCGTGTTCGAAGTGGAC
>DASXTD010000213.1:0-5102 GCA_036505655.1 Chloroflexota bacterium | reverse complement strand
TCCCGACCAGATCCAGCGGTGACTCCTGGGAGCGCAGTCCCACCGAGGTCGCGTTTACCACAACGGTCGCCTGCCGGAGGACCTCGCGAATACGCTCGCCAACGAGCGGCAGAGCTTCTGTCGCGGTCTCCGGGCCCCGGGGCGCAAGGTCGGCCATGAGCGCCTGGGCTCGGTCCTCGTGGCGATTGGCGATCCAGAGCTGGCCCGCTCCGTCTTGCAGTCCGACCAGGGCGATGGCGCGGGCGGCACCGCCCGCTCCTACCAGTAGCACGCGCTGCCCCTGGAGAGTGATTCTCGCTTCTTCCCATAAGGACCGACGAAAGCCAGGGACGTCTGTGCTCGTGCCAACGAGCGCGCCGGGCATAGTGCCCGGGTGGCTCCCCGGGCGCGACACCACGACTGCGCTAACGGCGCCGATGTGCTGCGCGTCTCCTTCGACTTGATCGAGGTAGGCAACGATCCGTTCTTTGTGAGGGATAGTGACGCTGAAACCTAGCAGGCCCTCCCCTCGTATTCTGGCCACCCAGTCGCCTAGATCGGCCGGCAGGACCTCCACTGCCTCGTAACTGGCATCGATTCCCAACGCGGCAAACGCCGCGTTATGGATGGCGGGAGAAAGTGAATGAGCGATCGGCGAGCCGATCACGTAGGCCCGCTGCATTTTTAGCGGACCCCCACTTGGCACGTTCTCCGCGTCGGCACCCGATGCCGCTGCGCTCATTTAGCTGGCAGCAATTCGTGCCAGGTCGGTCCAGAAGCCTGGGTAGGAGACGCTGACGCATTCGGGGCGTTGAACCGAGACCGGCTCATCGGAGAGCAGGCCAGCGATCGCTAGCGCCATGGCCATGCGGTGGTCGCCGTGGCTGTTCGCGGTGCCGCCCGGCAGGCCGCGCCCGCCGTGGATCACCATCCCGGCGGGCTGCTCTTCGATGCGGGCGCCAATCTTGTTCAGCTCCGTCGCCACCACTGCAATGCGATCCGATTCCTTGTAGCGTAGCTCCTGGGCATCGGAGATCACCGTGTCGCCCTGGGCACAGGCCGCGGCGATGGCCAGCACCGGGACCTCATCAATGAGGCGGGGGATCAATTCACCACCCACGTGCACTCCGTGGAGCACAGATGTCTGAGCGGTGACGTCGCCTACGTCTTCGCCGCCCTCGATACGGCCGTTCGTGATCTTGAGATCCGCCCCCATGGCAATGAGCACATCGAAGAGCCCGGTTCGACCCTCGGTGAGGCCGACTCCGCGCACGACGATGTGCGCGTCCGGGTGCACACAGGCGGCCACGACCCAGAATGCCGCCGAGGACGTGTCACCCGGCACCACCACGTCCACTGTGTGGAGCGGCACGCGTCCCTCGATCGAAATGTCGAGACCGTCCACGCTGATGTGAGCTCCTTGGGCGCGCAGCAAGCGCTCAGTATGGTCGCGGGATGCCGCCGGCTCGTGGATCTGGGTCGTGCCATCGGCCATGGCTCCCGCCAGCAGCAGGCAGGACTTGACCTGCGCACTGGCGGCGGGAAGGGCGTAGTCGATGCCGTGGAGGTCGCCCCCCCGAATCGCCATCGGCAGATACTCGTCGTGCCCGCGCGCATAGGCAATGGCCCCCATCTTTCGTAGCGGGCCGATGATCCGCTCCATGGGGCGGGAGCGGAGTGATGCGTCGCCGGTGACCGTGGTGAAGAAGGGCTGAGAGGCCAGAATGCCGGTCAGAAGACGGGTGGTGGTGCCGGAGTTACCGGCATCCAGCACGTCTTCCGGCTCGATCAGACCGCTCTCGGGCGCGCGGATGATCACCGCGCCATTTCCAAGCTCGACCACCTCCGCACCGAGAGCTCGCGCGCAACTGAGCGACGAGCCAATGTCGTCGCCAGGACCTAGGTTTTCGACCCGGGCCGAGCCGCGAGCGATGAGGTTGTGGAGGATCGCCCGATGCGAGATCGACTTGTCCCCCGGGACGCGAATCTCCCCAGCCAGCCGTTTTGGGCGAGTGACAGTCCGCGCGAGCCCAGTTGAGAGCGCGGTCACGCCTGGACACTCCCTCCCCCCTCGCGGGGGAGGGGCGGAGAGAGGGAGATGGTCCGGTTCACTAGACGGCCGAGGCCACTGGCAGGTGGGCCATCTTTCGACCTGTAGCCGCCACGACGCCCTCCAGTGATTGCATCAGGTCGGCGAAGTTGGCGGGTGTGAGTGCCTGCGGGCCATCTGACCACGCCTTGTCGGGGTCCGGGTGAATTTCGATCATGATCCCGTCGGCGCCCACTGCCGCCGCTGCCAGCGCGGCTGGTTTCACCAGATACCACTTGCCGGTGCCGTGGCTCGGATCAACGATGACGGGCAAGTGGCTCAGCCGCTTCACCAGGGGCACAATCGCGATATCGAGCGTATTGCGAACGGCTGTCTCGAAGGTGCGGATGCCGCGCTCGCAGAGGATGACCTGTCGGTTGCCTTCCGCCAGGATGTACTCCGATGCCATCAGCCAGTCCTCGACTGTCGCGGACATGCCTCGCTTGAGCATAACGGGCTTGCCCTTCTGGCCGACCGCCCGTAGGAGCGAGAAGTTCTGCATGTTGCGGGTGCCAATCTGGAAGATGTCGGTGTAGTGGTCAACCAGGTCAATGTCGGCCGTGTCCATCACTTCTGTAATAAGGGGCAATCCGGTGCGGTCGCGCGCCTCGGCCATGTACTGCAGACCTTCTTCACCCAGGCCCTGGAAGCTGTAGGGCGAGGTTCGGGGTTTGTAGGCGCCCGCCCGGAACACGTGGGCGCCGCAGTTGGCTGCCGCGTCGGCGGTCTCCAGGACCTGATCGCGGCTCTCACAGGCGCACGGCCCCGCCATCACCATGAATTCGCCGCCGCCTATCTTGACGCCGCGCACGTCGACAACCGTATCGACAGGTCGGAAGTCGCGGCTAGCCAGCTTGTATGGTTTGGTGATGCGGGCAACGTTGTCAACGCCGGGCAGGACCTCGACGTGGTCGAGGTAGTCGGGCGGGAAGCCCGTGCCAACCACACCGATCACGACTCGCTGCGATCCCTGAATGACTTCTCCCCCCCACCCGTCGTCTTCCAACCTTTTCAGCACCCCTTTGATGTCGTCTTCTGTTGCCGTTGGGCTCATGGAAATGATCACGCTTGCTCCTCCTCCTGATTTGGACAAACAAAAAAGCAACCCGGACTTCCGGATTGCTTCCGCGGCACGATGAGATTCGAGAGCAGACCCTATCTGACCCTCGGCACCTCCTCGTGCCGCTGGCTAAAGTAAAAGCTATAGATTGCAGACCAGCAGTTCACTTCTGAACGACTCCCCAAACTTGCCAGGTAGCACCTGGAGGCATGGTGTCACTTGCGCTGCGGAGGCAGTCTTGCGCCTTGCCGACCATTGCGACCGAGTGGTGGAGGTTAACAGAAGCGGAAACGACCTGTCAAACGGGATAGGTACCGGGCAGGGGGAAGCCCTCGGACAGCTCCTGGACGTCGCCGCGAATGCGCTCGAGCGTCGCTTCGTCGTTTTTCTTCGCGGCCTCGACGCCTTCAGCGATCCAACGGCCGATCTGGCGCATTTCGGCTTCCTTCATCCCTCGGGTGGTGACTGCTGGCGTGCCCAAGCGCAAGCCAGATGGATCGAACGGCTTCCGTGGATCGTAAGGGACGGTGTTGTAGTTGGCCACGATTCCGGCCCGATCCAGCGCCTTGGCGGCGATCTTGCCTGGGACCTCCTTGTTAGTGAGGTCGACCAGGATCAGGTGGTTATCCGTGCCGCCCGTCACCAGGTCGAAGCCGCCCTCCAGGAGGGTCTCGGCCAGCGCCTTCGCGTTGGCGACGATCTGGTGGGCGTAGGCTTTGAACTCGGGTTGTTGCGCCTCGCGTAAGGCGACCGCAATGGCGGCGGTCGTGTGGTTGTGCGGCCCGCCCTGCAGCCCGGGGAACACGGCCTGGTCGATCTTCTTCGCATGCTCGGATCGAGCCATGAGCATGGCTCCGCGAGGGCCGCGCAGGGTCTTGTGCGTGGTCGTCGAGACGACGTCGGCGTAGGGCACCGGCGAGGGGTGCGCGCCGCCGGCGATGAGCCCGGCGATGTGGGCGATGTCGGCCACCAGGATAGCCCCTACTTCGTCGGCGATGGCGCGGAACTTGCTGAAGTCGATCGTTCGCGGAATCGCCGTGCCTCCGCACCAGATCAGCTTGGGGCGCTCCTTGAGCGCGAGCTGGCGCGCTTGATCGAAGTCGATCAGGCCCGTCGCGTGGTCCACGACGTATTGCACGGAGCGGAACCACTTGCCGGTGGCGGAGACGTTCCAGCCGTGGGTCAGGTGCCCGCCCATGGGGAGTGCCATGCCCATCACAGTGTCGCCGGGCCGCAAGAAGGCCAGGTAAACGGCCAGGTTGGCCGGCGAGCCCGAGTAGGGCTGCACGTTGGCGTGTTCGACGCCGAACACTGCCTTGGCGCGTTCGATGGCCAGCGTCTCGACCTGGTCGATAATCTGTTGGCCCTCGTAGTAGCGTTTGCCCGGATAGCCCTCGGAGTACTTGTTGGTCAGCACCGAGCCGCTGGCAGCGAGCACGGCCGCGGACACGTGGTTCTCGGAGGGGATGAGGGCCAGCGTGTGGGATTGCCGCTGGACTTCGAGGTCGAGGAGCTCAGCCAGCTCAGGGTCAGTGGTGTGGACTGAAGAGGTATGCACTGAAGTTGCCACCGCGTCGCCTCCGGTTCGGGCAGAGCCCGGTTAGTAGTGCCCAGGCGTGCGGCAAACTCGAGGTCGCTCCCCGGTGGTAATCCACCTGAAACGCCAGTCGCGACCCCGAAATCTTACCAGAAGGCGCCCTGCGGAGTTTTGGTTTCTCTAGCCGAGACACGGCCTTTCAGGCCTCGGCTTGGGGTGGTCAGCTAAGCGTCCACTGGTGCATGTTCCAGAGGATGATGCCTTCGGGCTTGACGGGGAGGACGCCGTGGAGCTGAGCGGCGATTTCGTAGGGCTGGGCCAGGAAGAGAACGGAGATCATGGGAAGGTCTTCGGTGTAGATGCGCGTCATCTGGGCCAGATCGGCGCCCCGCGCTTTGACGTCAAGGGTTCCATTGAACGCTTCGTACAGCCGATCG
>DASXTD010000212.1:0-2227 GCA_036505655.1 Chloroflexota bacterium | reverse complement strand
GGCGGCGGCCTCGGGACGCGGGGACATTCCACCTACGGCAGCTACAGCACTCCCGGCATTGGCCTGGGCGGCCTTCTGCTCATCATCCTGATTGTTCTGTTCTTGACTGGTTCTCTCCACCTTTAAGCCCAAGGGGCTATCAACCCGCCCAGTCAAGCAGGGCAACGGTTCGAGAGGGGCCTCCGACAACTTTGCCCCTATGGCCTCGGGCCCTGCCCACCTATCCCGGATTGTGCGACGTTTAGCCGCACAATAAGAATAAAGATGGCGGCGGCAAATGGGCATTGGGATACGTAAGCTGGCCCGGCAAACCAGCCAGGTAGTGGAACAGGTAGCGTCGACGGGGCGGCCCGAAATCATCACCCGTCACGGCAAGCCCGTTGCTGCACTGGTTCCCATCGATGAGTCCGCGCTGGAAGACTGGATTCTGGCGAATGCACCTCAGTTCACGCGTGCCATGAAAGAGGCAGACGCCGAGATCGCCAGCGGAGAACACGGCCGCGCCCTTGACGATGTATTAGCTGAGATCGAAGAGGAGCCCGCCAGGCGTTAGGTGGCCTCGCGATCCAGACCCTCTAGGTTCTATTTAGAGAACATCTCCACCGGGACCAGGTGGGGGCCAGGGCCCTCACGGTACGCAAACGTCTCCGTGTTGTAGCGGCCCTGCATGGCCTTGCCGCTCGCCTCGCTGCGCGCGATCAGGGCGATGGTTGCTTCGCCGACTGTCACCTCGGTGTGAATCTCATATGGCTTCACCAGGTCGATCTCCCCGGGCCCGACGACCGTGCCTACGGTCTCCCGAATCTCAGCGTAGTCTGGCTTGGATCGATCGTCGACCCGCTCGAACCGTTCCACCCGTTCGTGCCCATCGAGCACGCCGTAGAGCGTGTAGATGCGGCCGTGGTCGTGAACGCTTCGAGAGCCGCTGCGGTTCGGGACCTTCTTCAAGCCCTGGAGGGCGAAGCCGTAGTCTGGATCCTCATAGAACAGCAGGTTGTCCACCCGTCCGTCAGCATTGCGCGGCCCGTCATTGGTGTTGGGCCATGACTTGGACGCCTCAATGACGGTGGGATCCGCCAGCAGCTCCGCCATGACGGGCGTCAGCGCCTCCCAGCGCTTCTCGGCGTCAGGCTCGCTGGCGAACAGCGCGCGCGTCTTGGCTACGAATCGATCCAGAGCGGTCTCGACCTTAACCTCGATAGCCATCAAGCCCTCCTCACACCGCCCAGCGGCTCGTGTCCAATATATTCTGGCCGGCCACCCCTGTCAATCGCCATCGAGGTTGCGGCAGGTCCCCGGCCGGTTGCCGTCCAATGAAACCAGCGGGGCGACGATTCGAGAAGGGGCCTCCAACTACATTGCCCCTATGGCAGCGGGCCTGCCCGCAAGCCCAGCTCCGACCAGCGCGAGGCCACCTTCGCCCGCAGCTCGTTGCCCACCCGGTTGACGGGCGGGAAGAATTGCTGGTCCTTGAACTTCATGGTGGCGTCGATGCCCATGCCGCGAGCGGGACAGATGTAGTCCCACTCGTCTTCGGGCTCCGTGTGGTCGCGCTCCAGGATTTGGCCCATCACCACCTGGGCCTTGTCCGGGTCGGCCACCGAGACCACCCGCCACATCACGTCGTTCCAGTTGCGCACGTCGCAGTCCTCGTCCACCACTATGACCCAGCGCCAGTTGCCGTTCGCCCACACCGCGTCCATGATGCGCTGCGGGTCCTCGGCGCTCTGGATGTCCGCCCGCACGATCAGCATGCCCAGGCGGCCGACCTCCGGGAAGTACGTCTCTTTGATCTGCGTCAAATTGGTCTTCCGCGCCAGCAGGGTCTGGAAGGAGCCCGAGCGCAGCAGCGAGCGCGGATAGTCCTCGATCAGCTGGCAGATCAGTCCGTAGTTGATCGCGTCCTTGCGATGCGTGATGGCGTTGATGTGCACCACCCAGCAGTTCTCATTGGCGCCGTAGAAGCCGACCGATTCTCCGTGCGGCCCCTCGGACGTGAGCTCGCCCGGCCGCACTTCGCCTTCGAGGATGTACTCCGCATTGGCGGGCACCAGGACGTCGCTGGTTTCGCACTTCACCAGCTCGGTGGGCCGGCCTCGCCAGCCCCCCGCCGCCTCGAACTCGGCCATTCCTTCCTCGTCGGCAGGCACCGGCGTGCCGGCTGCCAGCGTGAGTAGCGGATCCATGCCGATCACGATCGCGACCTGGGCCGGCTCGCCCCGCTCGA
>DASXTD010000211.1:0-2422 GCA_036505655.1 Chloroflexota bacterium | reverse complement strand
GGACTTTTCGATCGGCGAAGGGCCGCCGTCCTCCACGTCCGAAACGCCCCCTCCCCGGCCGCCACGGCCTCTCTCGCCATCGGCCGGGAGCTCGCGGAGCTCGCCATCAGCCGGTTCGGGCTCGTCTGATTGCGTTCCCGGTCACTTCTCACGAGGCTGCCGGAGCAGCCGGGAGATCAGCGCCGCCGCCCGAGTGGTGGAGGGTTCCAGGGATTTCAAGTCCATGCTCTCATCGGGACCGTGAACCGCCTTCGCCCTTGACGCCCACTCCGTCCACCCCATACAGCGGCGATCCGATGAAGTGGAAGTATCGGCCCACTTCGCGGACACCCGCCGTGTTGAAGGTCCCGCTGTCCGTGTTGACCACCTTTTCCAGAGCGGCCAATTCGTCGCTCCGGCGGCCCTCCACGGCGTGGATCAACTTCTTTTCGGCTGCGCTGAGCCCTGCGGCTGGACAGCTAAGGTCACCGGAAGCAGAGCACCCAGGACACACGGCAGCATCGTTCACTCACGAGCAAGAGCGGATAACGTGCGGCCCGCAATCGAGGCGTCCAGGATTTCGATGGCGTGTGCGGCCGGCAGGTGGACGCCCCGCTCGCGCAGGAACTTGCCGATCTGGAGGGTGCAGCCGGGGTTGCCGCTGGCGAGCAGATCCGCTTTAGGGAAGGCTGGGGTCAGGTCTGTGAAAGTGTGATCTTTTTGAGATGGGACTGGATTCGATGAAGACGTTTGCGGAAGGCAGGGTCGCTGTGGGCGAGTTTCTGGGCGGCGGTAGCGAGGTGGGAGGCGGCGCCGGGGTTTGACGCCGAGAGCAGGCGCGAAATCCAAGAGCCGCAACCCGCCCTGCGTTCTGGCCAGCCACGCCAGGGCGAGTCTGGCGGGCGTCTGGCGCTTGGCGGGTCCAGTCGCTGTCGATGCTTCCGAACTCCCGCGCGGTGGCACCAAGAATCCGGTAACCACAAGACTGCTATTCGACATCCGGAAAGACGTCATAGACATAATCGTGCGCGGCCAGCGCGGCACGGCTCGAGGAGCCTGCTGCCACTCGCCTGACGATCTCCTCGCGGGACAGATCGAAAATCGCCTCCAGAATCTGCGCGCGCTCCTGCTCGCTGGCCTGCCCCACGACGAAAAGGACGCGGGCGCTGTGCTGGATGTAGCGGGGCGACAGCAGCTGCCGCTTCAGCAGCTCCATGATCACGGGTGCCTTGGCGCGGTCGAAACGGCCGGTGTCGCCGCGGCGATCCAGCTCGGCGAAAAACGCGTACGTCCACTCGTTGTGGTAGCCCCAGAGCTTCTGGAACAACTCCGGCGTAAAGCGCGTGCCGGCCGAAACGCGCTCGGCGCTTTCGGCCGGTTCAACGCCATCCTCCGTAAGCACGGGCCGCTTGAGGTAGCCCTCCCTGGTGATGACCGCCTGGTGATGAACGAGTGTCCATAGCCAGGTGACGTCGATCCGGTAAGTGGCAAGATCGTTCATGAACCGCAGCTTGAGCTCGTAGTCGTCGATGGCAGCGGCAAAGTTGCCGTTGAGGATCTGGAAGCCGTAGTTGGCCGCCATATAGAAGGCGTGCTGAATGTGCTCGATGGTGATCTCGCCCTCTGGCACAGCATAGATCGCATCCCAAAGCTCCTGGCTGAAAAGCCCTTCTGGGGTGTCGAGCTTTCGCTTGTCGATGACCATGGGCGTGATCTTGCCCTGCGCGTTGAGAAGGCCCCGGGATCGCAGCAGCTGACGCTCCGCGTCCGAGAGGCCGCTGGAGACCGTCGGCACCGGTTTGCTCTTCACGTCCACCGTCTCGAGCCGTGCACCGAGAAGTGATTGCAGCTGCGCCAGAGGGGTGCGCAAGGGTGTGTTGCCCGCCGCCACGTAGGCCGGTTCCGGGCTGGCCACCCAGCTTTGCCGATAGGCATCATAGAGCCGTCCCTTCACCCGGCCAGCGAGAATGTCGTCCAGTGTGGGGGGCTGACCGGCCGCAAGCGGCTCCTCCGGTAGGAACGCCAGACCCAGAAGACGCTCGCGTACTTTGTCCACCACCATTGCCCGCAGAGCGAGTGGGTTGTATCGCGAGCGACCGTACGGATCGCCGGACTGGTAAATCATCACCGCCGCCATGCCGCCGATGGGGCCCGCCGTGCTGAGCTCCCCATTCTTCATGCCGGCCATCAGCATCAGCAGCGCGTTGTAGCGTTGATAGGCGATCATGTTGGGCGACGCCATGCCGATCGTCTGCGGATCAGGAAAGATGGCCTCGGCATCGTCCTTCCAGATCTCGATCAGGCTGCCCAGGTAGTCCCAGCGGCCGACGTTCGTACCCAGCAGCCTGCGCCGCAGCACCCACGCGATGGCCGCCAGGGAACGGCCGGCGTTGCCTTCCTCGTACAGCATCTTGATCTTCATCGTGCCGACGGGCACGCCAAT
>DASXTD010000210.1:0-7068 GCA_036505655.1 Chloroflexota bacterium | reverse complement strand
ACATTGAAGACCAGCGCAACCCAGGCCTTATCGGGATCTCCCCGCAAGACCTCCTCGTCGGAAATCGGGACCGTGGACTGGCCCCACACCGAGCTCGATGCCAACGCCAGGGCAGCTGCCATCCCGAGGGTTGAGGCCAGCGCCCGATTCATCGTTTCGCCCCCACTTGTCGCCCGTCCATCTGCAGATCCCCCGCCAAATCGCCTTAAGCCGCGCAGCAGAAGCAGTCATATGTTCCCTTGCCGGGTTTTGCCGAGTCCGTTATAGTCGGCCGTCCCCGACGCGGCCCTTCGCATTAAACGGCGCGTCCAAACTAACGGACTCCTCAATAAGTCCCCTCTTTAGCCGATCCCTGCCCTATGGCGGTTCTCTCCAGTTCTGGCCCGTCCTTCTTTGATCGGCTGAGTACTCGGCGCCCTCGCTTTTTCTCCTGGCAGGCGGGCCTTGCCTACGTCTGCCTTTCTGCGCCGAATCGTCGGGGTAAATCTCCACCCAGCGGAGGATTCAACTTGGCTACAGCCGTGCATTCGCTTTCCCCTACCCGTCTCCTGGTCAAGTCGGCTCGGAGCACCCGGACCGTTCGTGCGTTCGGTGTGCGGGCAGTTCTCACCGGACTCGCTCTGGTACTGGCTGCCCTCAGCGCCCCCGGCGTGGCTGCCCAGGGCCTATCCAAGCCCATCAGTCGCGCGCTCAAACATTCAGACCGAGCCCTGGCCGGTCCCGGAGCGGTCGAGGTGGCCGGCGTAGCCGCTCTGGACGACAAGACCGAGTCGTATCCTGCCGACCCAGATCCGACCGACCGGGATGACAGAAGCGCCGACGGCAACACGGTGGGCTTTGGCAGCGGCGAGTCAGTCGTGAGCGAGGGGGACGAGATCGCGGCAATCGCCCTCCAGTACCAGGGGGCGCGCTACCGTTGGGGGGGCGCCGGCCCATCCGGCTTCGACTGCTCCGGTTTCGTCTACTATGTGCTTTGGCAGGCGGGCGACCCAGTGCCGCGCGACCACTACGGCCAGATCAGCGCGGGGATCCACGTCAATCGGCCCGACCTGGAACCCGGCGATATGGTCTTTTTTCGTAACACCTATGAGCCTGGTCTCTCCCACAGCGGCATTTATGTGGGCGGCGACCAGTTCATCCATGCCGGCACGCCCACTTCAGGTGTCGTCGTTTCGAGCCTGACCGACCCCTATTGGTCCGGCCACTGGGCCGGCGCCACGCGAGCCTGGGCCGCTTAGGCTCTAACGGGGGCGGGGTGCTCCACCAGGCTGGCGATCTCGGGGCGCCGCTTCGAAACGCCCGCCCAGTCCGCCGTTTTGCGACTGACCTGGCCGTCCCGGAAGAACTCCATGAAGACCTGGTTGAACATCTCGGGCTGGTCGGTCTGTCCCTGATGGCCGCATTCCTCCGGATAGAACAGCTGGATGTTGGGCAGCGCATCTTCCTGCAGATAGGCATTCTCGATGGGATTGAGCACGTCGTTCTTGCCGAACAGGTAGATAGCCGGGATCGTCAGCACGTCCAGCCGGCCCTTGAGGTTCAGGAGTTGCTTGAGATTCGGGTCCTCACTCGCTTGCCGATTCCACTGGTTCGCCACCGCAAACGAATCCTTTTGCATGTTGGCCGAGTCCGTCCGCATGCGCATTAGATCGTCCGAAATCGCCTGCTTGCGATAGATGATCGAGCTCATCGCGTCTCGCATGGAATCCACAGTGCCATCGAACGGAGGAATCGGCATGCCGCGCTTGAGCAGGCTGCGATCGACGCCCAGGCTGCCGGAGAACCCACCGGTCGCGATCAAGGCGAGGCGGGAAACGCGCTCTGGATGATTCACCGTGTAATAGGCGGCACACTGCGCACCATTAGAGTTGCCGCCCAAGAAGAATTCATCCAGGCAGAGCGCGTCCGCGAACTCATCGACGAAGTCCACCCAGGACATCCAGCCCCGCCGCGGCCAGTGTTCGGGCCGGGTGTCGGCCAATCCAAATCCGGGGCGATCTGGCGCATACGCACGAAATCCGTTCTGCCCCAGGAAGGGCAGCATGAACCGCCAGCCTGCCAGGCCCGATGATCCCGGGATGCCGCCGTGCAGCAAGATCACCGCTGGACCGGAATCACCCGCCACCGAGTAGTGGGCCCGCGCACCACTCCGCAGTTGTACCCATTCGCTTCGTACGCCAGGCACGTCCATCAAGCTTGCGTCAGAAGCCATTGATGCCTCCTTCAATTGGTGACCGGCTATCATAGCGGCACCTGGCACGACCAGCGGAGGTGACAGCGATGGGCGAAATCCTCGGGCTCGGCTTCACCCATGGACCGTTTGTGCTCTATCCCGAGGAGACCTTCTCCCAGTTTCTGCGGCGCAACCTCGCTCACGAGCGCACGCCTCCCGAGCTGCGCGATCCCGCCAACTGGCCAGGGCCAATGCAGGACGAGTGGTCGAATGACGAGGGCCTAACAGCCGCCAAGGAGCACCGCGCCCGCCTCGTAGCCGGCTTCCGTAAGACGCGGCAGCTCCTGGATGCCTTCAATCCCGACGTGGTGGTGATCTGGGGCGACGACCAGTACGAGAACTTCCACGAGGATTGCGTCCCGGCCTTCTGCGTCTACATTGAGGACGAATACCATTGCCAGCCGTTTAAGGGGCGCGGCGGCCCGGGCGGCGATCCCAACGCAGCCGTCGCCAACGTCTGGGGCGAAGGACCCGAGTTCACCTTATCGGCGAAGGGCCACCGCGAGGCAGCGAAGGGCCTGGCCAACTCCTTGATCGAGTCCAAGATCGACATCGCCTACGCCTATAAGCAGCTGCACCACAATATGGGGCACGCGTTTTGGCGGTCCGTCGCCCACCTGGACTACGACCGGGCCGGCTTCCCGTACCCGATCATCCCGTTCCATGTGAATTGCTACGGACGTCGCTTCAGTGGCGGCCGCAGTGGGGATGAGTTCGACCCGCCCGCACCGAGCCCGGAACGCTGCTTCGAAGTGGGCGCAGCGGTGGCCCACTACTTCGCGGACAGCCCATATAGGACCGCGCTCATCGGCTCATCGAGCTGGTCGCACGCATTCTTGACGGCCAAGAACCATTTCCTGTGGCCGGACGTGCCCTCGGACAAGGCTCGCTTCGAGGAGCTCAAGACCGGAAACCTGGCCGCGTGGAAGAGCATTCCGCTGAGCCAGATCGAGGATGCCGGCGAGCATGAGATGCTGAACTGGATGTGTATGGCGGGCGCGATGCACGAGCTCGGTCGCAAGCCGACCTACACCGAGTTCATAGAAACCTGGGTCTCAAACTCCACCAAGGTCTTCGCCTACTTCGAACCTTGAGCCAACCGGGTTTGGCGGACTAGGTCCCAGAGGACCACGGCGGCGACGCTCCGATAGGGGCTCCAGATTTCGGCGCGGCGCTCGGCCTCGGACGGAGTTGGGGACTCCGCTCGCTCGTCCAGGATCCGAATTCCTTCCCGCAGGCCCAGATCCCCGCCACTGAATACGTCCGGGCGCTGGAGATGAAACAGACAAAACATCTGTACCGTCCAGATGCCGATGCCCGGCAGGTGAATTAGCCGTTCCGCAATCATCTCTTCTGCGAGGCTTTCGAGGTCGGTCAATAGGCCGCCCGCGACCGCTGCGGCCAGCGCCTGGACGTAGCGGACCTTCTGCTGCGAGAGGCCGATCCCCTTCAGGTCGGTTTCGGTGAGACCCAGGACTCGCTCCGGCTCGATCTCGCCGCCGCACGCCGCCACCAGCCTCCCAACAATGGCTCGGCCTGCGAAGATCGAGATCTGCTGATGCGCTATGGACCGCAGCAGCGCCCCAAAGGCGGTGGGCGTGTCCTCCATGATGCGGTCCACGGGTTCCGGCGGAGTTGCCTTGAACAGGCGCGGATCGGTTTGCTCCCACGCCGCGCGAGCCAGCGGCCATTCTCTCTGGAAGAGCTTGACCGGTCGAATAAGCTCAGCAGTCAGCGGCTACTCCTGCCCTTTGGGCTGCATGTCCCACTCGAAGGCGTTCCACGTGTGGAGGATGAACCCGCGATGCGCCACCGCAGTCACGGGCTGGACGCCGCTAAGCCCGCCACCAATGGGGATAATGTCGAACTTGTAGGTAATGGGCAGAACAGGCAGTTCGGCGGTGAACATCGTGACCAGCTCCCGCTCCAGTTCCCGGCGCTGGCCGTCCTGCAGCGCGATGTTGATGCGCCGATCTAGCTCATCCCATGCGGCATTTGTGTAGCCGCCGCGGTTGGTACCGGTCCACTTGTTCTCAGCCGTCGGCGTGTTGTAGCCGGCGAGCCGGCGGCTCGCTGCCGCTGCTCCCATCGGGTTGGATACAAAATCGAAGCCGGTAAAGGACGCCCGGAACTCTCGGTCGCGCAGCATCTGTTCCGGCGTGCTTTCGATGTCTACCGCCACGCCGGACCGTTTCCACCCGTCGACAGTGATCAGCAGCTCCCGTGGAACCTGAAACGTCCGCGCCAACGGTGCCAGACGTTGGCCATTTTTCTCGAGCACTCCATCCGGCCCGGGCGTCCACCCAGCTTCGGCAAACGCTTCGCTAGCGCGGCGTGGATCGTAAGGGTAGCGAGCAATAACACTCTGCAGCGTCGAGTAGCTGCTGAAACTCGGATGCACCCAGCTGTCCGCCACCAGACCGAGGCCCGCCGTGGTGGCCTGAACCAGCGACTGGCGATCCAGGGCCAGCAAGAAGGCCTGGCGCAGCTTCGGATTCACCAGATCCGATGGCTGCGGGTTGTGGACCTTCTGGGGCTCGGCGAACAGCCAGCTGATCGGGTCGGCGTACATCGTCCCATAGCCCGTAGATTCCCATTCCTGCTTGAGCAACGTCATCGCTTCCAGGTCGGGCCCGTTGCCCAACGTGAGCATCATCTGGATCGAGCGAGCGCGCAGATTAGCCAGCATCGTGTTGTTGTCGGGAATAAACCGCACCCGGATCACGTCGATCTTGGGCCGACCCAGGAAAAAGCCGTCGTAAGCGGCCGTCTCGATCCCGCTGCCGAAGTCCCAGTTCGTTACTCGGAATGGTCCCAGACCCACGTAGCTGGTATTGAAATACGCGCTGTTCAGGAACTGGTCCTTGGTCTCCCGGTATGACTGTTCCAGGAGGTGCTTGGGCAGCGGGAAAAGCTCCCGGTGCTCGAGCCGATCTGCGAACGCGTACAGCTCACCCCAATGCATCACCACCGTCAGCGGGTCCGTCGCTTCGATGCTCTTGATCAGCTTGACCGCTTCCTGGTTGGCATTGGGCACGTCAGGGTCTCGATTGACTTGCCACGAGAAGATCACATCGTCGGCGGTGAAGGGGGTGCCGTCGTGCCAGGTAATGCCTGGCCGCAGCTTGAGCGTCGTCTCCATGGTTCCATCAGTGAGCACTTTCCAGGTGCCCTTGTCCTGGGAGGGCAGCTCCACCACCAACCGCGGACGGGCAACCCCGTCTCCGCCGATGGCGGCGATGTGCTGGTTGATCAGATTGGCGAGCTCCCGGGCCCCAGTTCCGCCGCCCCCGGTTAGGGCGTCCCAGAAATGCTTCAAGTCCTCATCCAGACCAATGGCGAGCACCTTAGGAGCGGCGGGCGCGGCTTGCGAACCCGTTTGGCTCGATCCAGGGGTGCCAGGAACCGGACCGCACGCGGTCAGCAGCGTCGTGAGCATAAGCGCACAGGTCGAGCTAGTCCGTGCAGCTCCGAGCGCGATACTTCGAATCGTTTCCATCGCCCGCTCCCCTTCATTTCAGGCCGTGTCGGAATGATATGTCTTTCCTCCGCTGGAAGCCGGGGCTGCGCAGAGCTATGCTAGTCGCGAAACCGGAGGCCCCCATGCAAGTAAGAGAGTTGGGACACATCGTGCTCTCCGTGAAGGACATGGAGAGGTCAGTTCACTTCTATCGCGACCTGCTCGGATTCAAGGAAGTCTCGCGCTTCGAGCTAGGCGGCCAGGCGGTGATGTTCTCAGCCGGCCGCACTCACCACGAATTGCTCCTGCTGGAGGCGGACGAGGATGCGCCGGTCATCCCGCACGATCGCACCTGGGTCGGGCTGAACCACTTCGCGCTCAAGATCGGCACCACCGACGATGAGCTGCGAGCGGCCGTTGCAGAGCTAAAAGACGCCGGCGTAACTATCGAGGAAATGACCGACCACTGGATGACCCACAGTGTTTACTTCCGTGATCCGGATGGAAACCACGTCGAGATCTACATCGACGTGCAGCCAGAGCTCTGGCGTCAGCAGCCTGCCATGGTGGGTGGCCACGGAGACCCGCTTTCACTGTAGATTCTGATGCCGGGATTCTAGGAGGGGCCAGTGACATCTAAAGCAGACAACGAATTGCTCACGCGGACCGATGCCGGCACGCCGATGGGCGAGCTGATGCGCCGGTACTGGATCCCGGCCCTCCTCTCTTCTGAGATTCCGAGCCCCGACTGCCCGCCCGTGCAGGTCCGCCTGCTCGGCGAAGAACTGGTCGCCTTTCGGGACAGCGATGGCCGCATCGGACTGCTCGACGAGCACTGCTCGCATCGTGGTACCTCCCTGTTCTACGGCCGGAGCGAAGAGTGTGGGCTCCGCTGCATCTATCACGGCTGGAAGTACGATGTCGAGGGCCACGTGCTCGATACTCCTGCCGAGCCGGCCGACAGCAACTTCAAGAGCAAGCTGCGCCACCCTTCCTACCCGACCCACGAGATCAACGGCATTGTGTTCGCCTACATGGGGCCGCGCGACAAGATGCCCCTGTTCCCCAATCACGAGTGGGCTTTAGTTGACAAAGACCACACGTATGTCACCAAGGCTTACCAGGAGTGCAACTATCTGCAGGGGCTGGAAGGCGAGTGCGATTCCGCCCATCTCTCGTTCCTCCACCGCATGTTTAAGACCAACAATTTCAGCCGAATGGACACGGTTCCCGAGTATGAAACCGAAGATACGGACTTCGGTGTGCGCATGATCGCAACTCGCAACGCCGGCGAAGGAAAGAGCTACGTGCGCGTGTCTTCCTTCATCATGCCGGTCGGCTCGGCGGTCCCCGTGGGCCCGGGGTCCGAAAATCC
>DASXTD010000209.1:0-3538 GCA_036505655.1 Chloroflexota bacterium | reverse complement strand
GTTCGCATGGTCGGGCTCGATGAAGATCCTCCGGGCCGAGCGGTGGCGGCTGGATCTCGTCTCGTACCGGTTGAACCGCCCCCTCAGGGCCGCTGGGTTCCTCCTCCTCCCATGGGTGGAGGTGGGGGTCGCGGGTGCGCTTGTGGTCGGAGCGGCGAGCACGGGGGCCGTGCTGGCCATCGGTCTGCTCGGCATCTTCTGCGCGGCCATCGTCCGGGCTCGTCTCCTGCTTGGGACCGACAAGCTCGGTTGCGGGTGCTTCGGAGGCGCGCGGATCCGAGACTTCCGGCTCCTGCTGGCCAGGAACGTTGCCCTGGCGGCGCTCGCAGTTGTGGTCGTGTCTTTAGGACGCGCTCCGTCTGCCGCACGAGGCCTCGAACTGGGCGGCCCGAGCGCATTGTCCTGGCTGATGTCGGCCGTTGGGCTGAGCGCGGTCGCGTGGGTCTTGTGGCAGGCGAGCCGGCGGATTCGTCGGCAGGATCAGACATAACGCTGAAGGGAGGACCATGATCGAGGCGACGACCGTCCTACGGAGGAACCCCCGCGTCGAGTACCGAAGCATGGGGGAAGGCGAAGGGGGAGTGCTCCTTCACCTCGACACCGCTGCCTATCACGGCTTGAACGAGGTAGGTGCCCTGATCTGGCGACTGCTGGAGGAACCGAAGGCGTTCGACACCCTTCTTCAGGAACTGAGGGATCAGCTCCAGCAGGTTCCGCCCCAATTCGAGGAGGAGATTGGCCAGTTCATTAGCGAGCTCGCCGAGCGTGACCTCATCGAACCTATGTCCGTCTGAGATGCGCCGGCCACCTGGGCGCCGTTTGGGCGCTTCATCTGCACTGCATCAGTCAGGCTAGACCTCGGTCCATCTCCTGAAGCAAGGTAGATTCAGTGAAACCCCGCCGGACGGCTTGAACCAATCACGGCGCCTCCTTTGGCTGATTGAGCCAATTCGTGCGGTGGCGTCGGCGCGCCAGCCAACCCAGCATTCCGGACCCAATAGCGATCGCGGCGGCGAGGATTCCACCGGCCCCGGCAAGATGAAGACCCATGAGATCGACCGCTATCGAGGCGAGTGCCATCGCTGCCAGACCCACCGCTGGGCTGAGCGCCAGCCGGATGGCGAGGTCACGCTCGGCTATCAGTGTCTGTAGCCAGGGGAAGCCAACCAGCGACAACAGCACCAGCAACAGCGGAGCTGAGATCGGTGGCAGCCACCAGGAAACGGGGACGAGCCCGGACTCACCGTACGGCTCATGGTCAGGGACCGGCGGCCGCCCCGTGTAACCGGGGAGGGCCACGACCCCTTCGGTCACTCGGAGCGAGCCCGGCATTTCGCTCACCTTGCGAACGAAGGTCCGGTTGAACGTGCTAAGAACAACCGCCACGGGAAATTCGTCGAGCAGGGGCCGGACACGTGCCCACGAGTCGGCCGCCATCAGATCATGCTCCGCGACACCGGTGAGCGTTGGTCGGCCGGCCAGGAAATCCTGTGGTCGACCCGCGAATACGATGACGTCCGCCGCACGTTCTGGGGGAACCGCGGCTCGAAGCAGGTTGGCCCGTGCAGTTACGGTGAGCCCCTCCGGATCGTCTGCGACCAGGACGAGGGGTGTATTCGGCGGCTGCGACGCTACCAAGCGTCCCGCTGCGGTCAATTGGCGAGCCTCGCCCGCGAACGTCGACTCCCATTGCGGGTACCAGCTGAGCCAACCGATCGCCACGAACAGCAGGACAGCGAGCCCGTGAACCGCCAATAGGCCGACAATCCGAACCCCCCCGACGTCCCTGTTCTTCCCACCCCGACGCCGCAGGTCCGATGCCAGCAATGTGAAGAGTCCCACTGCTACCAACAACGGCACCGGCAAGCACATGAGTGCCAATCGCTGGCCAGGGACTCCGAAGTGCAGGATCAGTAGGCCGATTCCGATGAGCGTCACGACGAGCCAGGTGATCAGCACACCCCAGAGGAATCTCCACGTGTCGGTCCGATCGCGACCCCCTCGGCCTGTCCCCTCCACCATTGGACCGGTGAGCACTGCCGCGCCAAACGCAAGACCGGTGAAGCGCGGAAGCTGGCTGAATAGCTGGTTGCGGTAGCTCGTCAAGACGGTGTGGGCGAACCCCAAACGGCGCAGTGCAGCATCGCGCGACGTATCCAAGCCTGGAGAAAGCCCAAGCCCGAGAGCGGACAACCCACCAGCCACGATCGCCGCTGCCCCGAGCAATGGGAGCCCCGCGGTGACCGCCGACGTGCGAACGAGAGGGGTTCCAGCAGCGCGAGCCCGCCGGCTGCTCGGTACGAGCGCCATGACCCCTCCGAGGATCACGACCCCGGCAAGCAGCAGGAGGACCGGGTGCGAGAGCCCCGCTACTCCGATCAGGCAGGCAGATGCTGAGACTGACGGCCAAGCCTGTCGGTCCAGCGAATCGATGATCAACACGAGCCCCGCGAGGAAGCAGGCGCAAAACAGCAGAGTGGCGAAGTACCCCGGCACTAGCGGCGACAGGTATGTCGCGGTCAGCACAGAGGTGAGGCCCAACCTGAGGAGTCTCGGCCCGAGTACCATCTCGATCAGCGCCCCCGCCGCGAGCCCTACGATGAGCGCGAGGACCGCTCCAATCGATCCGAGCAGCGCCCCCCAGGGAAGTTGCGTGACGGTCTGGAGCGTCGCCATCACAGCGATGATTCCTGGACGGTTGCCGATCCCGGCGGCGCTGAGACCCACGGCGCCGCCGTAGCGGCTCCACCACAGGTAGACGGGGGTGTCCAGGCCGAGGCCTATGGGGAAGCGAAACCCTCTGAGCGGGTACAGGTACAGGTAGAAGACGAGAACGGCTGTGGCTGTGACCAGAAACACGCCCACGAGCCTGAGGCGCCCCAGCGAGCCGGGGCCAGCGGAAGCTCTCACCGCTGCGGCTCTTCCGACTGACATTGCCTATTCACTCACGCTGGGGAACCGAGTAATCGGTTACGCGCGGCGTTCACACCTGGAGACCGGCCGCCCGAGGAGTCCACTGACAGCCAAGGCTACTCCCGCAGACTTCGCCCTTCCCCGTTCTCCCGGCGCATACCCCTCTTGATTTCACCCCGCCAGGTGGGGAAGTCGTTCGACCCGGTAGTTCGCTCGTCTGCGTAGGGTCGTGAGCCTTCCCGTTTTCGCCCTGAAGGGCCCGATGGTTTCGCCTCATGGTCGGCGGTCTATCCCCACGACAGCACGGATACGGCAGTGACGATGATGCTCCCAGAAGACGTCTATTATCTCGAGCACGAAGTCCCGCCGCTCGCTGTCCCGCCATCGTCGCTTCCCTAGGCCCCTTGCTCTTGGCGCATTGGTTGATGACCCTCGCTGCAGCCTTTCGACTCCGGTGGTGTAGCGTCCTCATGAGAGCGCGTCCGGGCACGCCACCGAGTGCCTCCAGTGGTGCATCGTCGATGCTGCGATGCATGCCTAGGCCAAACTGAATGATCTCTATGTGCCTAGAGCCCGAACGCCAGAGCGAATACCGTGCTCCATCTGTCAAGCAAGTGTCACCGAA
>DASXTD010000208.1:0-1568 GCA_036505655.1 Chloroflexota bacterium | reverse complement strand
GGCCACCCACCCGAAGTGGGCGGAGTCGGCCGCCGACAGCGGCCAGGCGGGGCTGGAGGTCGAGGGCGCCCTCGTACAGGTCCATCCCAGCCAGCGCCTCGCGAGCCGGCTGGTTGGCGTAGAGGAGCCTGCCCTCGACGTCAAAGACGATGACACCCTCGCTGAAGCCATCCAGCAGGGCCTTGGCCAAGGGCGAAAACACGGAGGGCATGGCGTTGATGGATAGGGTCTCTGGCATAGTTCAAGATACGGTTTCGCCGGCCGACGGGTTTCCGTGCGAGCTCGTAAGGCTCGCTGCTCGGCTTGGCTTCATGGTGGATAGGACCCGGTCAGTGGCGCGACTTCAGGGTCCAGGAACCGACGGCCGGACCAACAATCATGCCGTTCATTTACTCAAGACGCACACAGGCCCTCATGGTGCACAATGCGCCATCGGCCGCCGTCATTCGCCAACCGGCTCTACTGGTATTTCCCGATGCTGCCGGAACTCCACCCAGAGAACCAAGCCTAGTCCGGCAAAGATCGCCAAGCCCGCGGCCGCGGCCCTGGCCGTAATCTGCTCCCCCCGGAGAACCAGCGGCGCCACCGCGGCCGCAAAGAGTGGCTGAAGATAGATATAGACCGCCACCACGTTGGACGAGACCCGTTCGAGGGCCCAGATATTGAGGAGGTAGGTTACGATGGTCGGAAGAATGACTATGTAGCCAACCCAGAGCCACACGGTCCCGCTGATGGCCGAGAGCCGCATGTCTTGCATCGCATCCAACCCGAAGGGCAGCACGCCGAAAGAAGCGAAGAGCATGACGTAGAAGCTGACGGTGATCGGACCATAGCGACCGACCACTGACCTCGAGTAGAGGAAGTAGGTCGCGTAGCAGATCATGCCGAGCACGATCAAGGCGTTTCCCAGGGCCACATCGGGAGCCAGGGAGATGCGGTCGGGGCCGATCAGGTAAATGGCTCCGATGGCGGCAAGGGCGATCCCCGCGAACTTGAGGCCGGAAGGGGGCTCCCGGCCCGTGAGCACGGACCCGAGCACGGTAAAGACGGGAACCGTCGTCACCAGAATGGTGGCATTGATGGCCGTAGTGTGCCGCAGCCCGTAGAGGAACAGCGTCTGGTTGGCCGCGATTCCCAGCATGCCCAGCACTGCCAATCTGAACAGGTCACGGCGGTCCCGAATCCACCCACCCCCGGCGGCCAAATTCACCAGGAAGAGCACTAGCGTGGCTCCCAATACCCGAAAGCACACCAGGGCTCCTGCCGGGAAGTGCGGCAGCACGAAACGCCCAGCGATCGCCAGACTGGCGAACAGGAGTTGGACCACCACCAGTGCCAGGTGAACCAAGGGCCCAGCGCGGGTATCGGTCGGGCGCGCTGAAGAGCGGGCTACCGGCGCGGGCGCCCCCGCGGTCTTCCCCGACGTCCGTCTCGGTGTTCGTTTCGTGAATGCCGGCGTCCGCCTGCGTGGCCGTATGCGCTCCGCTCATCGTCGGCGTCGCTCTTGGGCGACCGCCGCAGCAAGGCCTGCAATGCGGGAACCGTGTCGGCGACGAGCGGCGGGTGTC
>DASXTD010000207.1:0-5481 GCA_036505655.1 Chloroflexota bacterium | reverse complement strand
GCTGTTCACGCTGGCCGACAGCTGGAAGCAGATCGGCGTCGATGGCCAGTCCGTCATCATTCCACGGCAACGGGCGGACGATCGGGAATATCGGGTGACCCGACCTGCTTTCGAGTTGGTCAGTCAGCCCACGGATCTGCGGGGGTTCATGCGGCTCCACAGCAGCCACATGCCCACCCCCCAGAACGACTTCCGCGGAGACAATCGATTGCGCTATGCCAACCCGGAGCTAGACGGACTGCTGGACCGCATGATCGTCACCATTCCCGTGGCGGAGCGGACCGAGGTGCTGAGCCAGATCGTTCATCTTCTGACCGACCAGTTGGTGACGCTTGACATCCACTACTCGGGCGACGTCATTGCCTACAACAAGCGCATCATGAACGTTGTGGGGACCGACCCCTGGAACGCGAACACCTGGGACGTCCGTTAGTAGGTGGTAATTAGGCAGGAGCAAAGCAAATGGATGAACGCGAGACTCCCGAAGGCAGTCGACGAAAGAGCGAGTACGAGACTTGGGCGGAAGGGGAGGGAGTTCCCTTCTACCGGGGCTCGTACGTCACCGACCTGTACAACTGCGATATTGCTGACTGGCCGCGCACGGGCCAGAAGGGCGCCATCGTCAGCCTGGCCGAGCAGGAAGAGGACGACGGCCACGTGCTGGAGATCGCTCCCGGCGGCAAGACCGAGGTCCTCCACCATCTGTGCGAGAGCACCACGTTCGTCCTCGAAGGCCGAGGAGCGACATCCATCTGGCAAAAAGGCTTGCCCAAGCAGACAGTGGAATGGCAACGAGGCAGCCTCTTCTCGGCGCCCGTCAACTCGTACTATCAGCACTTCAACCTGGATGGACAGAAGCGCGCCCGCTTCTACTCAGTGACCAACACCCCTATGCTGATGCGGATCTTCCGCAACCCGTCATTTATTTTCGGAGACGAATACGTCTTCGATGATCGGTACGCGGCGCAGGATACTTACTTCACCGACCCGGGCGAGCGGCTCGGAACCCGGCGATGGCGGACGAATTTCGTGCCGGACCTCCGGCAGTTCAAGCTCGATGACTACCGGGAGCGCGGCGCGGGCGGCACCAACATGCATTTTCAGCTGGCCAACAACCAGATGGAGTGCCACGTCAGCCAGTTCCCGTCCGGGACCTACAAGATGGCCCATCGCCATGGCGTAGGTGCTCACTTGCTCATCCTGGATGGCATCGGCTACTCGTTACTGCGCTTCGCTGGTCAAGATTGGCTCAAGGTCGACTGGAAGGATGGGAGCGTGCTCTCGCCCCGGGCGATGGAGTACCACCAGCATTTCAATACCGGTCCTACGCCAGCCAGCTATCTCGCCCTGCGCCTGGGCGGACTGAGCCACAGCGGAGTCGTTCGACGCGAGGGCGAGTTGGCCACGACTGCCATCAGCGAGCGCGAGGGGGGCCTGCAGGTGGACTACCAGGACGAGGATCCCGAGGTCTACAACCTATTTGAGAGCGAGTGCGCCAAGCATGGCGCCGAGGTGAATCTTCCGCGTCCCCAATACGCAAAGCGTTAAGGCCCGGTTAGCTCTCTGACCGGACCAAGCTCGGTTTCTGCTTTGACGAAAATAGGAGAAGAAAGAATGGCGCGACCCCGATATGCGCGGCCAGTAGTAACCCGCTCCGAGATCGTGCTCGAAATGGGTGAGTATCTGGCCGCCCACGGCGAATGGCCACTCCAGCAGGCTAAGGTAATCATGCGTCCGCAGGGCGGCGAGGGCGGCACGGTCACCCTGTTCGGCTGCGATAGCCACGAGGTGATCGAGCTCGTCGCTCGTGGTGAAGTGCAGCTCGCCATCGTCAATCCGTCTGCCGCGCTGGCTATGGCCGCACGCGGCGCGGGTCCCTTCAAACAGCCCGTTGACGTTCGGGCTCTGGCCGTCATCCCGTCCTTGGATTCATACGTCTTCACGGTCAGCGACAAGACCGGCCTCACCTCTTTGGCCGACGTGGCGGCGAAAAAATATCCCCTGAAAGTGAGCCTGCGCGGGCAGCGGGATCACCCGGTGCACCTCTTGGAAAGCGTCGTCCTGGCTGAATACGGCTGCTCCTTCGAAAACATCACGGCCTGGGGTGGCGAGGTCCGTTTCGACCCCGGTCTCCCTATGGGCGGGTCAACCTCGGGTGTAGATCCGGAAGTCGCCCGGATCGACCTCCTGCGAAATGGAACGGTCGATGCGCTGTTCGACGAGGCGATTGGAAGCTGGTTGGATACGGCGCTCGCTGCAGGCTTCCATGTCCTCCCCATCGAAGAGGACATGATGCGGAAATTCGAAACCATGGGATTCCGCCGCTCAATGCTGCGGAAAGAGAACTTCCCGCACCTTTCAGCCGATACCCAGACGTTCGACTTCAGCGGTTGGCCGATTTACACGCATTCCAGCGTGCCGGACGAAACCGTGCGCTGGTTCTGCGAGGCGTTAGAGGCCCGGAAGGACCGCATGCCGTGGCAAGGCGAGGGGCCCCTCCCGCTGGAGCGCATGTGCAAGGATTCGCCCGCCGGACCCCTCGATGTCCCGCTGCATCCGGCCGCCGAACGCTTCTGGCGCGAGCGTGGCTACCTCTAACCAGGCACCATGTTAGACTAGGCAAAAAGTTAACGTCCGGGAACTACGAAGGAGGCCATCATCGCGCGTTGTGAGATCTGCGGAAGGAAAGTAAAGCAACCATCCCGCTCCATTTTGAATGGCCGTATCCTCTGCTCCACCCATAATCCTCGACCCGACCAGCGTGCCCGCCGGCGCGACGACCACGGAGGTCCGGGAGGCCCCGGGGGTCCAGGAGGTCCTCCTCCTGGTCGGCCGCCCCAGCCGGTCGCAGTGGGAGCACCGGTACCTGCAAATGCGGGTGCGGTGGCAGTCGCGGCCCCGCTGGCAGCCCCAGCATTGGTTCCGCCCATTGAGTCTGCTGAGGCCGCCGTCGCGCCGGTTGACGCTCCTCCCCAGCCGCCATCTGCTCCGTCAGCGGTCGTCGAGCCTCCGGTGACCGAGCCCGAACCAGGAACACCCACGGCGGTCGTCGAGGCTCCTGCGACCGAGCCAGAGCCAGCACCCCTGGCCGCTGTCGTTGAGGCTCCCGCGAGTGAGCCCGAACCAGCGACCCCCGCCGCGCCGGCAGCCCAAGCCGCAACAGAAGAGACGGAAAAGCCGATCGCTGCGGAGCC
The DNA here is from genome assembly GCA_036505655.1 of Chloroflexota bacterium. Taxonomy (GTDB): domain Bacteria; phylum Chloroflexota; class UBA6077; order UBA6077; family SHYK01; genus DASXTD01. The sequence continues at coordinate 2,287 of DASXTD010000207.1, read as the reverse complement.
AACTGAAGAACCTTCTTCCAAGCAGCCCTAGGCCAGGAAATTCCAGGCCCATCCACCAACATCTGAGTAGGATCGGAGTCAGCATGCAGAGAGCGCGAACTTTGGGAGAGCTGCGGCGCAGCGGGTACACGCCGGTCACCGTAAAGCAAGAGATGCGCAAGAACTTGATCGATCGGATCAAGAAGGGCGAGGAGTTGTTCCCGGGAATCATCGGCTATGAAGAGTCAGTGATTCCTGAGATCGAGAATGCGATCATCTCGGAGCAGGACGTGATCCTGCTGGGAGAGCGCGGCCAGGCCAAAAGCCGCCTCGCGCGTACGCTTCTCAACCTGCTGGACGATGAGATCCCCATCGTGGCGGGCTCCGAGATAAACGACAACCCGTTTGCGCCTATCAGCCGCTACGCGGCTGAGCGCATCGAAGCCGAAGGTGACGACACCGAGATCACCTGGCTGCCCCGGGACCGGCGCTACGGTGAGAAGCTGGCTACCCCCGACATCACCATTGCCGACCTCATTGGCGAAGTCGACCCGATCAAAGTGGCGGAGGGCCGCTACCTGTCCGATGAGCTGACCATTCATTTCGGGCTGCTGCCCCGCACCAATCGCGGCATCTTCTGCATCAACGAGCTGCCCGACCTCGCCGAGCGCATCCAGGTTGGTCTGCTGAACATCATGGAAGAGCGCGACGTGCAGATTCGCGGCTACAAGATCCGCTTGCCGCTCGATATCTTCATCGTGGCGAGCGCCAACCCTGAGGACTACACCAATCGCGGTCGCATCATTACTCCGATCAAGGACCGGCTCGGCTCCCAGGTCCGCTGTCACTATCCCAAGGACATAGCGGACGAGGTCAGCATCATGGAGCAGGAAGCCCAGAAGCTGAACCTGCCCGACATCAACGTCGATACACCCGGTTATATGAAGGAGATCATCGCCGAGGTGACTCACCTGGCCCGCAAAAGCCCGGACATCTCGCAGCGGTCAGGCGTGTCGGTTCGCGTCTCCATCACGAACTATGAGAACCTCCAGTCGAATGGTGTTCGCCGCGCGATCCGGCTCGGTGAATCGGACGTTTCGCCGAGGATCAGCGATCTGGGCTCGCTGGTCGCCTCCACAGCCGGCAAGATCGAGCTGGAGACAGTAGGAGACGTCAAAGAAGACCGCGTTATCGAGCGGCTGGTCCAGGGCGCGGTCGTCAACGTGTTCAATCGCTATTTCAGCGTTGAGGAATTCAACGACCTCGTGAGTGCGTTCGATAGCGGCACGGTCGTCGAAGTCGGCGAATCGACTCCATCGATGGAGTACATGACCCAGGCCTCGGCGTTGGTCGGTTTCCGGGGCGCGGTGACCCGGCTGGGGGTCCAGAACAACCCGGCCAGCATCGCGTCGGCGGTTGAGTTCGTCTTGGAAGGCCTGCACCTCAATCGCAAGATCAACAAGGACAAGCTCGACGGCAAGGCACGCTACCGAAAATGAGCGAAGCCGCAGGCGGAGCGGGATCGGGCACCAGCCGTGAGGGGTGGAGTGGTAACGGCCGTCAAGAGGCGCGTAGCGGAATCGGGTTTCAACAGCCGAGAACGACACTAGAAAACTCCGTCTAAAGGTAGCTTCCGTGCGCTATCGCTATTCCCGCTGGGACGGCACCCAGACCATATCGCCCTTCGATCCGGACGAGGTGATCGACAGCCTCGCGGACGAGTTGCTGGGCGATGGCGATGTGCGCAGCGCCCTCCAACGCATCTTGCAGCGCGGCTTCCAGCCCAACCAGGGCGACCGCACCATGGGCCTGCAGCAGCTGCTCGAGCGTCTCCGCCAACAACGTCAGCAGCGCCTCGACCGCTACGACATGAGCGGGATCATGGACCAGATTAAAGAGAAGCTGGCCGACGTGATCCAAACCGAGCGCTCCGGCATCGACCGCCGCCTGGACGAGGCCCGCGGGCAGAGCCCAGATGACTCGCAACAAGGCACCGAAACCCAGGAGGGCGAACCGATGGCCGATTCACCTCTCCAAGATGGTGGGAGTGAGGCCTCGTCGCCTCTCCCTCTGGGAGAGGCCGGGCGCCGGCCCGCAGGGCCAAGCCCGGGTGAGGGCGAACCCAGCGGGGCCTCAGCCCAGGCGCAACGCTCTCAAGCCTCGCAAAGTCCGAGCCCCGAACAGCTCCAGCTCCTCGAAAACATCGCGGCGCGAAAGCAGGCGTTCCTCGATCAGCTGCCGCCGGACGTAGCGGGCTCGATCAAAGAGCTCAACGATTACGAATTTATGGACCCCGAGGCCCGCGAGA
>DASXTD010000206.1:0-5749 GCA_036505655.1 Chloroflexota bacterium | reverse complement strand
GCGAGACGCCACTGCCAGCCGCTGGTCGTCCCGCGGGACAGCCACCAGTGCTTGACCAGACCGGCCTGGCTCAGCGTGAAAGCCAGGAAAACGCCCACCGTGTAGAGCGGAATTAGACCGGTGACGCTGCCCTCGTAGGCGATGATCAGCAAGACGGAGAGGATCGAGAGCACCACAATCCCCACTGTAAATGCCAGACGGTCTCCACGAAATTGAAACTGGCGCGGCAAATAGCGATCCTTCGCCAGAATGCTGGCCAGACGCGGGAACCCGTTAAAGGCGGTATTGGCAGCCAACAGTAGGAGCACGGCGGTGGATATCTGCACCAAGTAATAGAACGGCGTGTCCCCCCCCACGAGGGTTCGCGTGAGCTGGCTGACCACTGTCTCGGCTTCCGACGGGTCGGGCAGGATGCCGATCTGGCCGGACAAGAAGCTCATGCCCAGGAAAATGACCCCGAACAGACTCCCCATCGCGATGAGCACGGTCTGAGCGTGTTTGACCTCGGGGGGCTTGAAGGCCGGAACCCCATTGGAAACCGCCTCGGTCCCAGTCAAGGCAACAGATCCAGAAGCGAACGCTCGCAAGATGAGCAGCAGCGCCAGCGGCTCCGGCGTGTAGGCCGCGACCCATTCCGCTGGTGGCATGTAGATAGGTAGTGTCCCGGTCACACTTCGGAACAGACCCACCCCAATCACTCCCAGAATCGCGGCGACGTAGATGTAAGTGGGAGCGGCGAACACGTTCCCAGACTCGCGGATCCCTCTGAGGTTCACGATCGTCATAACCACAACCACGATCACGGACACAATCACTCGCTGGGCGAACAGCTCGGGGACCGCCGACGTGATAGCGGCTACGCCAGCGGCAGTCGACACGGCCACCGTAAGGATGTAGTCCGTGAGCAGCGCGGCGCCCGCCGTGAGTCCGGCTAGCGACCCCAGGTTCTCGCGCGCGACCACGTAGCTCCCGCCGCCGTTCGGATAGGCGCGAATCACCTGCTGGTAGCTGGTCACCACGATGGCCAGGATCAATACGATAGCGCCCGTGATGGGCATAGTCAGCGAGAGTGAGGCGAGCCCCGCCAAGATCAGGACGCGCATGACTTCTTCGGTTGCATAGGCCGAAGATGAGATGTTGTCGGAAGCAAAGAGCGCCAGGCCCTTGAACACCCCGACCCGTTCGGTAGCTTCCATCTGCGTGGGGACCCGGCGCCCGATCAAAACCTTCCGAGTTTGATCTCCCAGGCGCCCAAAGAAGCCCCGCGGGGCCAGAGCGCGCTCGGTAGCGACGAAGTAGCCGGGCTCTTGACGATGAAATTGGCGCGAGAAGCGGCGGACGATGCGGACATAGCTCGAGCCGGGGCGCGTCTTGACGATCCGCCGCTCGTCCAGTCCGTCCGGCAACGGCTCTTCGGAGGACGCTCGTGGACGCTCAGCCGCGTGTGGTAGGTGGACGCTGGTGCTTGCCTCACGGCCCGGAACTTCTTCCAGTCGATGCGCACCGGGTGCTCCGGGAACTGCCTCCGGACGGCGCGCGCCACTCACCCGAGGTTGTCGTGGGGATCGTGGGTGCATACCGGCCTCTATCTAAGAATGACGCCCATTTCTATGCTATCAAGGCTATCAAGCGTTGAGGGCCAAATAAGGCGCTACTCGCAAACGTTGAGACAATGTTGAGTCCGCTCGAGATGAGCCCAGCCCAGGTCGCGGGGGCTCACTTACAATGCGGTCGTGTACCGGAACAGTGGAGGAGATGAAGCATGACTCAAGTTGCGATCAAGATGTCGGTAGGCGAGCTCATTCAGAAGCTGAGGGCGGGCGAGCGCGACTTCGCCGGGCTCCAACTGCCACCGGATTCCGATCTGGGTGGGGCCGAAGGCTATGAGGCTCTGCTCGAGTACCTCAAGGGTGAGGATCTACGGGCGGCCCCCGTAATCGCGGAAGGAGCCGACCTGCGCGGACTCAAGGCGCCCCGGTTGGCGCTGTCTTTCGCCAAGCTGGCGGGATCGAATCTGAAGGGTTGCAACCTGGCCGGCGCTGACATGCGGCGGGCCGACTTTTCGAACGCGGATTTCAGCGGCGCGGATTTGACCCGCGCCGTGTTGATCGGTGGGCGCTTCCAGGGAGCGAACTTGTCCGGGGCCCGGATGGTTGGCATCGACCTCTATGAAGCCAATATCAGTGGAGCCGACCTGCGAGGAGCAGATTGTTCTCAGGGCAAGCTGTTGCGCCTGGCCCTCAAAGAAGCCAACCTGGAGGGCACGGTCCTGACCGGCGTCAATTTCTATCGCGCGGATCTGCGGGGTGCAAAAGGTCTTTCTGCCGCAATTGACCTGGCGACTGCCCAGTTCCATCAGACCGCTGTTACCAGCGTTGAGCTGGGAGTCATCCAGGACGCGATCGCCAATTCTTCGCTGTTCGACTTTCGCACTGAATAGATAAACAAATGTTGGAGCTGTCCAGGGAGCTCCTGGTTGATCCAGCCTGGCTGGCGGCTCGGTTGGATGAGCCGGGCCTGGTGGTGGCTGACTGCCGATACGATAGCGATGAGTCAGTGGCTCGCGCGCAGTATCTGGCTGGACACGTGCCGGGGGCCGTGCACGCCTACTGGCCCCGGGATATGTCCACCGGGAGTGGCCCGGTGCCCAACCTGCTCCCTACCGCGGAGCAGGCCGCGGAGAAGCTGGGCCGCCTGGGAATCGGCGATCGCAGCACCGTCGTGGGGTACGACGCCGAGGGCGGGCACCAGGCGGCCCGGCTGTGGCTGGTCATGGCGTACTACGGCCATGCGGGCTTTCGGCTGCTGGACGGCGGCATCCAGCGCTGGGCAGCTGCGGGGCACCCGCTCACGCGAGAGGAAGTGCGATCGAATCCCGCGCAGTTCACTCCCCAACCGGCGTTGGAAGGGCTGCGGATTCGGGCGGACGAGCTGGCTCGGCGACTCAATGACCCAGGGCTGGCGCTCCTCGACGTCCGTCGGGAAGGTGAGTTCCGCGGCACCGAGGCCCGGGCTGCCCGCGGCGGACGCATCCCCGGGGCACAGTTTTTTCCATGGCAAGGCAATGTGCGCTCCGACTGGACCTTCCTGAGTCCGGATGAGATCCGAGCAAGGCACGAAAAGGCCGGCATTACCCTTGACCAGGAAATCGTGACCTACTGCCAGGCCGGTGTACGCGCCGCCCACGCCGCGCTCGCCTTGAGGCTAGCAGGTTATTCCAACGTGCGCGTCTACGATGGCTCATGGGCCGAATGGGGCAACAATCCGAATCTACCGATCGAGCAAGGCTAGCGGGCAGGGCCCGCAGGCATAGCGGCAACGCACTTCCGCGCCCCCTCCTGACCGCTCGCCCCGCTGGTCGAAGACTCGTCTGTCCAGCCCAGCGCCCGTGCGAAGTGGCATACTGGCCACGTACCCACAATCGCCGCTGGAACGAGCGGCCCCAAGCAACTACCTGGCGATGCGAGGGAGGAAACCCATGACTGTATGCGTTTCCCATGGGGGGCAATCCGTTTATCGGAGCGACAACGCGACTACTGAGGTCCTCGTCGGAACGGCCGACGGGGTCGTACGAGCGCAGCGCAGCGGGCCCGGCACCTCATGGCAGACGAGCCGTAGCGGGCTGGACGGCCAGCACGTCAGCGCGATGATGATCGAGCCCGGTCGAGGCGTCGTTTTCGCTGGCACCCATCAGGGCGGTCTGTACGCTAGCGAGGATGGCGGGAAAACGTGGGCGCGACGAGACAAGGGCATCGGATCGGAGAACGTCTACTCGGTCAATTTCTCCCAGAGCGGCGGACAGGTCCGCCTGTACGTGGGGACCGAGCCAGCCCAGCTCTACGTCAGCAAGGACATGGGCGCGACGTGGGAGGAGCTGCCCACACTCCGCAATGTACCCAGCGTCGAGAAATGGACCTTTCCAGGACCACCCCACGTGGCACACGTGAAGAATATCGCCTTCGACCCGCGCTCGGCGGACACGATTTTCGCCGGTGTAGAAGTGGGTGGGGCCTTCAAGAGCACGGATGCCGGCAAGACCTGGCAGGAGCTGAGCGGCTTCTACGAGGACGTGCATCGGATCGTCATTCCGCCCACGCATCCCGACCGCGTATACATCAGCGGGGGGGACGGCCTATGGAACAGTGAAGACGCCGGTGCGACGTGGGGCCACCTGACTGACCGCAGCTACCGCATCGCCTACCCGGACGGTCTCGTTGCTCATCCGGATATCGATGGGCTCCTCTTCCAGTCGGGCGCTATCTGTAGCCCCAACGGCTGGCGCGAGAGTCACACGGCTGACCCAAAGGTCGCGCGCAGTCGCGATGGCGGCAAGAACTGGGAGCTGCTGGAGCGCGGCCTGCCGGAGCACATCCACGGCAACATCGAGGCGATGAGCATGGAAGTGTTCCCAGGTGGGTTCACCCTGAGCATGGGCACCACCGATGGAGACGTCTACTTCAGCGAGGATCAAGGCGACAGTTGGTCGTCAGTTGCCAGCGGGCTCGCCCCCATCTCCAAGGGCGGCCACTGGCGCGGCGTCGGCCGCTTGGACGGCTGGCAGCCCGCGACGGCGGGAGCCGCGAGGTAGCGAACCGAAGCCAGAGAATCAGTTCTCGTAGGGGCGGGACCTGGGCCCGCCCGCGTTTAGCCGCAGTTCCTACGGCGGCGCCCACGGGTGACGCCCCTACGAGGCGCAGAAGCTAAACAAATCCCAGCTTGTCGTAGCGGGCGCCGAGCGCGGCCTGCTCGTCGATGCCCAACCAGTTCCCAATGACCGTCGCGTAAACCGAGCGGAAATCGACCGTGTACTTCAAGTTCTTGTTGCCATCTAACTGGGTCAGGCTCGGATACTCACCGTAGAGGCCGCCTTGCACCTGGTGGCCGATGACGAACAACGGCGCCGCGGTGCCATGATCGGTGCCCTGGCTGCCGTTCTCTTGCACTCGTCGTCCGAACTCGGACCATGTCATGAGCAGCACCGGGTCGGCCTTTCCCATCTGCTCGAGATCCTGGAGGAACGCGTCCACCGAGTCGGACAGTCCCTCCAATAAACGCGGCTGCGAGTTCGGCTGATTGGAGTGGGTATCGAACCCGCCAAAGGAGACGTAGTAGACGCGCGTGCCCAGATTGGCTGAGATGAGCTGGGCTACGGTCTTCAGGCTGTTGGCGAGGGGGAAGTTGGGGTACTTCACTGGGCTCTGGTAGGCCGCGGCGGCATCCTGCACTTGCTGCACCGAGCTGAGGGCACCGGCGGCAGTCTCAGCGACGTACTCCTCCAGCCCCGGATAACCCAGCCCGTAAACCCAATTGATGTAGGCGAGGCGCTGATCTCGGTCCCCGGGATAGCGGGTCTCGGTCCGAAACTGGTAGGCCTGGATGCTGCTCATGGCAGGGACGGTCGTTCCGCGTCCATACAGAGCGGGGGAGAGCCCGCCGGTGACGCTCACGGCGGCCAACGGGTTGGGATTAGACGCGACTGCGAGGTAATCGGCCAGCCAGCCATCGCGCGTATACGCATCGGGGACGCCCGTGTTCCAGATATCGGTGGACCGGAAGTGCGATAGGTCGGGCTTGGGGTAGCCAACGCCCTGTACGATGGCCACCTGTCCGGCCTGGTACCGCTGGAATAGCTTGGTCATTTTCGGATGGAGGGCAACTCGGTCCGTGAGCTGAAGGGCCTGGCCGTCCGGAATTCCGATGGCCGCGCGTACTCTGTGATAGCCGTCCATGCCGTAGGGCACCACAGTGT
>DASXTD010000205.1:0-3818 GCA_036505655.1 Chloroflexota bacterium | reverse complement strand
GGACGGTGGCGGTATTAATAATGGTCCCGGTCACTCGACCTCCGTCAACGCGTAAAGAAAATTGTAGCATCGGCTCCGGCCGCGCCCCGGCCAGGGTGTCATGCTTTCTGTCGCGTTCGAGACGCCCTTCGCCTGGGCAGTTTCGGCTCAATGGCCTCCCAGATAGCCTGTTCCACGTCATCTGGGGACACTCGCGCATCAACTGTGGTCCAGCGCTCCGGCTCGTTGCGCGCTAGTGCCAAAAAAGCGTCGCGCACGCGGTCATGGAAAGCTATGTCCTCAGCTTCAAAACGGTTCCACCCTTCTCGCATTCCGAAGTCTTCGAAGAACGAAACCTGGTCGAGTGCCACTTGAGTTGCTGGCGCCCTCCTCGTGCTCGGACCCTTTGGAAGGCGGATCGAGCCTCTTGGTCCAGAGCGCCGACGAGGCGGTGCGACTGCTTTAACCTTGCCCACTTTGCGCAATCGGTCTAGAGCTGCCAGCACTGGGATATCGAGGAGGACGGTCAAGTCTGGCGCTATTCCGCTTGTGGCGAGCCGAATCAATGTTTGCAGATCGATGTGTTCTAGCCCACGGCCAGCCCCTTGGTATGCGAGTGTAGAATCGGCAAAACGATCGGCCACGACTATCGCGTTTTCGGTCAGCGCCGGCTTAATTACCTCAGTGACCAGCTGAGCCCGGCAAGCAGAAAAGAGCAGCGCCTCAGCCCATGGATCGATTGGTGGGCCGGCCTGCTTGAGCAGAATTGCTCGGACTTCGTCCGCCAGTTCCGTGCCACCCGGCTCGTGCACAGGTACCACCGTGAAGCCCTCGGCTTCTAAGCGTCCGACTAGTCGTTGCGACTGAGTGCTCTTGCCACTTCCGTCAGGCCCTTCGAGGCTGATGAACACTCAGCGCATGCCTCGGGGCATGAGGGTGACTCGCCGCATGGGTTCTTCGCCCGTGCTCCGTGACGTGACGTTGAAGCGCTCCGCCATTTCGTGCTGGAGACGGCGGATGTAGGGCTTCTGCGGCTTCAGCTCCACGCTCATCTCACCTTCGTCGAGGACTTTGTGGATGGCCTCCTCGGTCTCCGCAAGCGGGTCCAGGTCTCGGGACCAGGAGGGCGGGTCCAGGGGCCAGGCGTCCTTGGCGCCGCGTGAGGTTCGCCCGAGCTTGGCGATGCCGTCCTCTATCTGCGCGCCTGTGTTGCTGCGGAGAACGTAGATGGGAATGTTCCGCATCTCGGCGTCGAGGAGCGGCTGCGGCTTGCGCCGGTAGTAGTTCTTGACCGTGATCACCACGTCGGCCTGATCCACCTCCGGCACCAGCAGGGCCGGTGCTCGCTGGGAGCGGATGGCGTGCTCGACCCGTGCCCGGTTCACCCCGTATGCATACACGCGCACCGGCTTCTCGCGCTCGGATCGGGCGGGAGCGGGCGGCGTGGCTTCGACAACCACATTTCGCGTCCAGGAGCTGGGCCGGAGCATCTCTTCTTCAAAATCCCGAGACGGGGCTCGTTCGAAGTCCCGGGGGCGTTCATAGTCGCGCGGCACGACTCGTTCATAGTCCCGCCCGTAGCGGTGGCTGGGCCCTCCGTTGATCGCGCGAGTCAGGGAGGAAGCGCTCGATGACACCATGGCGAAGCGTTGGGGATCGCCACGCTCCGTGTGGATCTGACCGTCTTCCCCCCGATAGCGAAGGGTGGGAGAAATGGCCGCCCCCCGCAGTGCAGCGTCTACGACGTCGGCGACATTCTCGTGCACAGCCACGCGCTCCCAGGCCTGGAGCTCTATCAGCACATCGAAAGTGGGAGGCGCCTTGCGTTCGAGGACTGACTTCTGGGTGCCGCGGCGACGAGCCTCTTCGTCCCCCAGGGTAACGGTCTGGATGCCGCCGATGAGGTCGGACAGCGTAGGGTTCATGATCAGGTTTTCCAGGGTGTTGCCATGAGCCGTGGCGATCAGCTGAACGCCGCGTTCGGCGATGGTGCGGGCGGCCTGGGCCTCCAGCTCGGTGCCGATCTCATCGATGACGATGACCTCCGGCATGTGGTTTTCCACTGCCTCGATCATCACCTGGTGCTGCAAGCTGGGGCGGGGTACCTGCATCCGACGCGCCCGTCCGATACCGGGGTGCGGGATGTCCCCATCGCCTGCGATCTCGTTGGAGGTATCCACCACAACGACCCGCTTCTTCAGCTCATCCGCCAGCACGCGGGCGGTCTCCCGCAGCATGGTGGTCTTGCCGACGCCGGGCTTGCCGAGAATCAGCGTGCTCTGGCCAGTCTCTACGATGTCGCGAATGATGGCCACGGTGCCAAACACCGCCCGGCCCACGCGAACGCTGAGGCCCACGACGCGGCCCGCGCGGTTTCGAATGGCGGAGATTCGGTGCAGGGTACGCTCGATACCCGCCCGGTTGTCTTCCCCGAACATGCCGACGCGATCCACCACAAACTGGAGGTCCTCGTCAGTGACCGGCTGGTTGCTGAGGATGATTTCCTGTCTGGCTAGCCTGGCCTCGGGTTCGCGGCCCAGGTCCAGCACCACCTCGAGCAGGTCAGGGTTCTGGTTGAGGTCTCGGAGAGCCTGGCTGATCCGAGGCGGCAGGTCTTCGAGGAGGACGGTCAGATCATCGACGACGACCAGGTCACCGGACTGAGGCGAGATCAAAATACGATCACAGCGAGGGGACTACGGGAGACGCGCCGCTTACGACGGCGGGCTCAGCTACCCGCTCCGCGAGCTGGCGTACCCACACCACATAGTCGAGCTGCTTCTGAAAACCAAATCGCTGCAATGTTCCCTCTAACGCCGTTTGATATTCACGCACATCCGCCAGGACTGGGGCTTTGGGGCTGAGCTGACCGAGCGCCTCCCGGACCATGCGGTCAGCAAATCCCTCGGATTCGGGGTGAATGAGCATAGTGATGTGCTGGGCCCGATCACCAAACACCATATGCATCCAGGCTGACACCCTCGACCCGATCTCCCACACGTAGTCCTGGCCCTGACTCCAGAAAGAGGGCGACCACGGCTTCCGCCCCCGGTGGAGGGCGGTCCACTCCTCGTAGGTGAGTGCTTCGAAGGCGCGGACACCGGCCGGCACGGCAGCGTTGTACAGGTGAAAGATGCTCATCTCATCCGAGCGCAAGCGCGGGCGTGCAGGGAATGTGTCCTCCCAGATCGTCTGGAACCCGGGATCCAGCCGATAGAGAGCCCCGCCCGTGCAGCGTTCGAATCCTGCCCGAGCCGCAACGCTCGCGCCAACGCCGTCGGTGGGAGTCTCCAGGAAGATGCGACGCGAGCCCACGTTGATCGCTTCCATGGAAAGCCAGCGCAGCAGCTCCACGGAGGTGTCGGGAGACGCATCGCACAGCAGGTGCTCGACATCCCAGACGAGGCCAGCTGCGCGAGCGCGGGCCATGATGAGCCCGTGCACCTGAGCATTCGCACTCGACAAGGCCAAGCGCCGAGTCCGACCGGGCGGAACCAGGCTGGATGAAACCAACTCGAGGAGGCTGAGGTGATGGCTTTCTGGAGGGGCCTTGGGCCAGGTTGGCGCGGTGAGCTCGCAGTCGCCGTCGCGGCCGGTGAGCGGACGAACCGCCAGTGCATCAATGGGCCGCATCGACCTAATCATGCTTGAGGTTACCCGCCTCGGAGGGCTGGAACGGGGGCTGAGTCGCGAGCCCCGGCTATGTGCAGAAAATATTGGTGGAACCGAGGATCGCTGCTGAGCTCGGGATGAAAGGCCGTGCCCAGCACCGAACCCTGTTGCACGGCCACGATACGGCCGTCCGAGAGTTGGGCGAGCACCTCGACGGAATCCTCGAC
>DASXTD010000204.1:0-1615 GCA_036505655.1 Chloroflexota bacterium | reverse complement strand
CTCTCCCACGGTTTGATCTCATCCTCGGATCGGACGTGCTCTACGAGGAGTCCGGTATATCGCCCCTGGCTGCGTTCCTGGCAGCGCACCTCGAGCCGGACGCAGACGCCTGGATCGCCGATCCGGGCCGGCCATGCCTCGGGCTCTTCTTCGACGTTCTCCAGGAGAACGGCCTGGAACTGCGCGGTCATGAGCTCGTGCCCACGCACCACCAGGACCAATCGGGAACCAGCCTCCTCCGGCTGGGCCGCACCCCTAACCCTCCCCCTGGGCGGGGGAGAGCCTGCCCTCAGCTTGACTGGGGGGTTAGGGAGAGTGGAGCGTAGCGCCTTGGGGCTCAACACCCGAAGGAATGTTTAGTTTCGGCCGTCAGAAGTCGCACGCAGCGGCCCGATCCAGCAGTAGAACTTGTTCCCTTGCGTTGCGCGTGAGCGCCGCGGCCCGCACAAACTCCGTGCGCGCCTCGGCCGACCGGCCCAGCTTGACGAGGAGGTCGCCGCGGACGCTGGGAAGCAGATGATAAGCCTGCATCGATGGCTCATCGGTCAGCTCATCCACGAGCTCCAATCCGGCGGCCGGACCGAAAGCCATTGCGACCGCAACCGCCCGATTGAGCGATACGACTGGTGAGGGGGCGATCTCAGCCAGGGCGTCATAGAGGGCGGCAATGCGCTCCCATTCCGTGTCAGCCGCGATGCGAGCGCGGGCGTGGCAAGCGGCAATCGCTGCCTGCAGCCCGTACGGACCCAACGCCTCGCCCAGCTCCTCGGCCCTCCACAGAGCCGCTAGCCCCCGCCGGATCAGCAGTTGGTCCCAATGCGCGCGATTCTGGTCCAGCAGCAGGATCGGCTCGCCCTTAGGCCCCACCCTGGCCCGAGAACGCGACGCTTGAATCTCCATGAGGGCCACCAGGCCGTGGACCTCTGACTCGTTAGGCGCCAGCTCGGCGACGACCCGCCCAAGGCGCAGCGCATCCTCGCACAGCGCTGGCCGCATCCAGTCGTCCCCGGCCGTGGCCGAGTAGCCCTCGTTGAACGCCAGGTAGATGACCTCGAGCACCGAGGACAGACGCGCTGCCAGATCGGGCCCCCGCGGAACCTCAAACGGGACCTTCGCGGCGGCCAGCGTCCGCTTGGCCCGCACGATTCGCTGGGCGACCGTCGGCTCGGGTACCAGAAACGCCCGCGCGATCTCGTCTGTGGTCAGCCCTCCCAGCAACCGCAGGGTGAGGGCCACCCGTGCCTCGGTGGAAAGCACCGGGTGGCAGGACACGAAGATGAGCCGCAGGAGATCGTCCCCTACCTCTTCGTCCAGTGCGTCGAAGTCAAGCTCGTCCACTTGTTGGTCGGCCTCTCGCTCTCGGCCGATCTGCTCCTCTTTCTCTACCAGCCGTTTGTTGCGGCGGAAGTAGTCGATCGCTCGATGCTTGGCAGTGGCCATGAGCCAGGCCCCCGGTTTGTCCGGCACGCCTGACTCCGGCCACTTCTCCAGGGCCACCACTAGCGCGTCTTGCGCCAGGTCCTCCGCCAGCCCCACATCGCGGACGATGCGGGCCAGGCTCGCGATCAGCTTCGGTGACTCGATGCGCCACACCGCCTCAATGGCGGGGTGGATG
>DASXTD010000203.1:0-1590 GCA_036505655.1 Chloroflexota bacterium | reverse complement strand
GGTCGCGTGCTCGGGCCCCAACGCGGCCTCGAGCTCGGCGAGCCGGTGGCCGAGGATCTGTACGTACGTCCGGGGCGCCACCGGTAGCACGGTGTCGTAATAGTGGATGGTGAGGCGTCCGTCGGAGAGCTCGAGGCGCAGCTCCCCCCGGTCGAGGACTGCCCCGTATTGATCGCCCAGGCTCGGCAACAACACCTTGTTGGCCAGTTCCGCCTTCACCGGCGTCCAGTCGATGTCGAAGAAGGCGGCGTAGGGCGAGGAGGCACCGTGCATGAGGACATCTGACCACCAGGCATTCCGGCTTCCGGCGATCCCCATGTGGTTGGGTACCACGTCGACGAGAAGGCCAAGGTGGTTGCTCCGGAGCGCTTCTGCGAAGCGACCGAAGGCCGTCTCGCCGCCCAGCTCAGCGCGGAAGCGGCTGTGATCGGAGATGTCGTAGCCGTGGGATCGATTGGAGCTGGTCTCGAAAAACGGCGAGGTGTAGCAGTCGCTGATCCCAAGCTTGGTAAGGTATGGCACGAGGCCGGAAGCGTCGTCGAAGGTCAGATCGGGACCGAGCTGGAGCCGGTAAGTGGCCAGGGGCACGCGCAGCAGCGCGTCGGGGTCGGCGACGACCGCGAGCAGGTCCTCTTCTCTCAATCGATCGGACATCGACACATTGGACCGTATGACATCGCAAGGTGCAAGCGCCGGCTGTTACGCGGGACCACAGGCTTCGTCGTGCAATAATGAAAGGAGCGGGCATCAGCCCGGTCGGACTCTTCATCCCGATGGATTCGAAGATCAAGACGCCCCCGCGTAGGGGACCAGCGTCCACGAAACCGGTCAACTCCAGGCATAGGGCTAAGGTCCGATAGGCAGCCGTGTTCTCCTGGCCGAAACTGGCTGGGAAGAGCATGGACGGAGACGGTAGGAGAGGAGAGAAAATGCGCTACGCACTCGCTGTGCTGTTGGGCGTGTTGTGCTCAGTAAGTTCGGCCGCTGCTCAGGTGAGCATTGGCATCGGACTTCCCAGCGTGAGCATCGGGATCAACGTGCCGTCGTTCCCTGAACTCGTTGTGGTGCCGGACTACCCGGTCTACTACGCGCCGAGAGGGGACGTGAACCTGTTCTTCTACGATGGTCTGTACTGGGCGTACCAGGGGGATAACTGGTACGCGAGCTCCTGGTACAACGGGCCCTGGCGGGTGATAGGCCCAGAGGTCGTGCCGGCGTTCATCCTGAGGGTACCCGTGCGCTACTATCGCCATCCGCCTGCCTCCTGGGCCGGGTGGCGGTCCAATGCGCCGCCACGTTGGGGCGAGCGCTGGGGTCATGGATGGGAGCAGCGCCGAAGGGGATGGGACCAATGGGACCGCCGCGCTGCTCATGCACCCGCGCCGCTCCCTGTTTACCAGCGGCAGTATTCAGGAAATCGATATCCCCAAGTGGAGCAGCAGCAGGCGTTGCAACGCGAGAAGTACCGTTATCAGCCGCGAGATCCCGTAGTGCGGCAGCACGAGCAGCGACAAGGAGCGCAGCCGCAGCCGGGGGAGCGTAAGCAGCAGGCTAACCAGCGTTCCAGCCCGCCACCGCCGCCTCAACAGA
>DASXTD010000202.1:0-1678 GCA_036505655.1 Chloroflexota bacterium | reverse complement strand
TATCTGCGATGGAGTATTTTTGCTGATACAGGCGAAGCATATCCTGCACAGGCCTATGGTTCAGGCCCAGAGCATAGATGTCCACAAAGTCTTTCTTGGATCCTCGCTGAGCAACGGCCGATAGCTTCATGCAAGCGAGATCGTCCAACGACGCCAACAGACAGCCAAACTCTGGCCATGAGGTGAGCGGCTCCAGCAGCGGATACCGGTATTCCAGAAAGCTGACTCGCACGCCAGACACTGAGCTGTATAGGGTGCCGAGTTCAATCTGTCCCGTGACAAGCGAGACACCTTCGTCACGGATGTCTTGCGCTAGCCGTATGGGGTCGGCTATTCGCTCCCCGGTAAACCAATCGAGGTCAACCGAATGGCGATGGCCGAAGTAAAGGGCAAGTGCGGTTCCTCCGACTAAATCAGTCCACACGAGATTGGTACACTCACGCGGCAGCCTTTGCCTGTTCCTCTGCGGCGATTTTCTCCACCGCCGCGGTGACTGTTGACGCCTAGGAGAGCGGGGATAGCTTGTCCTTCCAGGGACCATTCACGTGCAGAGGTTCTTCGACATCGGCCACCAAATCGGAGAAGCGTTGGCGCCGATGGTTGCGGGTGCAGATGTCATGCACAGCGCCGAAGGCGCGCTCGATCGGGTGGGCGCGGGGACCATCGGTCGGGAGAAAGAGCCGGGTAAAGCGTGGATGGTTCGCCAACCATGGTGCGACGGCCTTCGCCTTATGGATCTTGTCATGATCCACCACCACCTAGACCCGCTGGAACTGCATGGCCGGATAGGCTTCGTCCAGGGGCTGCAGCAGTTCCCGGAACCGTCCCTTGGTTTGACGTGGCCCACAGCTGTAGCGCAGGGTGCCGGTCGCCAGATCCAGAGCTCCGGCCAAGGAGTGCGTCGCCTGGGTCCCCGGCGTCATGACCTCCACCTGAGTGCCCTGAGGCATCCACGCAGAGCCGACCTTGGGCAGCAAATGGCGATCGAGTTCGTCCGCACATACCCTG
Source organism: Chloroflexota bacterium (assembly GCA_036505655.1). Lineage (GTDB taxonomy): Bacteria > Chloroflexota > UBA6077 > UBA6077 > SHYK01 > DASXTD01. The sequence continues at coordinate 670 of DASXTD010000202.1, read as the reverse complement.
ACCTCCCACCGCCGCAACGGCTGGTAGACCCCGCGGAGGCGGGCCAGGCGGTCGACCCGGTGCGGGTCGTCGTCTTTGGCGACCAATTTGGCCCGCTTCCCGACCCAGCCGAGCTCGTGGAGCCAGCGGCGCAGCGTCGCGGCCGAGACCGTGAGGCCCCGTTTGGTCTGCCGCGTCAGGGCCAGCGTGGCACAGCTCCAGCGGGTGCGGCCCCAGCCAGCGGCCCGAGGGGGCGCCTTGAGCAGGGCCACGAGCGAGCGCCGCCGCGTGGGGAGCAGCACGGTGGTGCGCAGGGGCGGGATGAGCCGCCCGTGGTCGTCGTGCTCCAGGCCCAGGGTCCCCTCTCGAGAGGCGCGCACCGTGCGGTACACGCTGGAGCGCGAGCAGAAGAGGACCGCGGCGATGTCCGTCGGCGGGCGCCCCGCCGCACACCACAACAAGATATGGCGGGCCAGCAGGTAGCCGTACCGGGCGCGCCGCAGCGCGGCCAGCATCGGGGCCTGCTCCTCCTGAGCAATCTCGACGACGGTGCTGTTTGGCATCGCGGGGTCTCCTCGATACGCGGATGTGTGGCCATATCCGATGTATCACCGGAGAACCTCGCTGTGCCAATTTCATGTGGATCGATTTAGTGAATGCAGGTGCTTCGGTCGGTTTACAAGGAATTGTC
>DASXTD010000201.1:0-3757 GCA_036505655.1 Chloroflexota bacterium | reverse complement strand
CAGCGATTCAGGCAACTCTCTCGGGAAGGGGTCCGGGCAGAGGATCCCTCGGTCCGTGAAAGTGGCCTCTACGCGGTCCGAAAATGAGCGCAGGCTCAAGCGCATGGGTCCGGGCGGACCCGAGGAAGGATACGCGTGTCGCACAATGTTGGAAGCTACCTCCGCAACTGCTGTATCGACCCGGGGCCGGACACCCGGTTCGTAGCCAGCAACACTCCGAGACACCTCACTCCAGAAGCTTTCCAGTGCTCGGTGCACAGCATCGATCTTGGCGGGCGTCGCCGCCTTTACCACCAACGTCTTGACCACGAGCGGCTTGTTAGAGATCAGCCAGAGCCTCCTCCACCGTCGCGTAGGGATGAAGGACCCGGTCTAAAGTCGTCAGGCTGAGGACGAGCCGCGCCTGTTCACCGGGACGGGCGATTCGCATGTCTCCGCCGGCGATGCGAGCAGCCTTTAGGGCACTTATCAAGGCCCCCAGGCCCGAGCTGTCGATGAAAGGAACATCGGCAAGATCGACCACGAGATTTCGGTGGCCATCGGCAATAACTTGACCTAACTGGAGCTTGACTTCCCCTGCAGACACAAGGTCGAGCCGGCCAGCCAGGCCGGCGACCGCCGTGGAATCCGCCTGGATGTCGAGCTTTAGCTCCATAACGTTTGTCTCCATCCTCAAGAGATACTCACTGCCGGTTGCCTATCCACACTCCAGGGATGCCACGCCTGCTCGACTACGACCAACTGGCCGCTTTGAGAAGAGACTTCCCAAAAAGTCCGGTCGCCTTCACGCCAGAAGTGGAGATCAGTCTTGTCCCGGCCGACCTTGAGTCCGCGCAATTCTACGCTCGGTAGCCAGGCCGGCAACTGGGGGTCAACGTACAAGCGGCTGTTAGGGGCATCGGCTTGCAGGCCCAGCATCGCCTGCAATAAATGAAACACGGAACCCGCCGCCCAGGCCTGGGGTACGTTGGCCCCCAGGTACTGCACAGGAAAGGCACCTGGCCCCCGTTCGATCCCCGCGTAGAGCTCCGGCAGGCGGTAGCTCGCGAAATAGCTGGCGGTGTCGCAGATACCCTGCGCAACTTGCGCCGCTTCCTCGGCAAAACCGTAGCGCTTGAATCCCAGTGCGATGATGCCATTGTCGTGCGGCCAGACCGAGCCAAGTTGATACGAGAGGGGGTTGTAAGCGGGGTGGCTGGCCGAGAGGGTGCGGATCCCCCAGCCACTCCACATGTCGGGCTGGAGCAAGCGCTGCACGACCCTGGCCGCGTGCTCAGGGCTGGCGATGCCGCTCCAGAGACAATGCCCCGGGTTCGAGCTGACCGTCTTGATGGGATCCTTCTCCGGGTCCAGCCCAAATGCGTAGAAACCCATGTCCTCGCACCAGAAGGCCGCCTCGAACTTCATCTGCAGCTGGCCGGCCTTCGTGCGCAAGCCGGATGCCCGCTCGGGCTCGTCTAACGCGTCGAATACCTCGGCCATGCGCATCCACGCGTCAAAGACATAGCCTTGAAGCTCGCACAGTGCCTTGGGTTGCTTGACCTGGCGGCCGTCTGGGTAGACGACCGCGTCCCCAGCATCTTTCCAACCCATATTTTCGTAGCCACGGGGTGAATGAGTCTTGTACTCCTGGAAGCCGTCTCCGTCGGCATCACCGTAACGGTCGATCCAATCGAGGCAGCGCAGGGCCGTGTCCCGGTGCTCGTGCAACAGTGCTTTGTCGCCCAGCCACTTCCAGGCTTCGTGGAGGGCGATCAGGTAGAGGATCGTCGCATCGGCAGTCCCGTAGTACGGGGTGTGCGGAATTTGGTGAAAGTGCGCCAGCTCCCCGACCCGGATCTCATGCAGGATCTTGCCAGGCTCGGCGTCGCGCCACTCGTCCACCTCCGTCGCCTGGTGTTGCGCCAGCTTCTTGAGGGCCCCGCGGGCAAAGCCGGGGTTGACCAGCATGTTCTGGAGACTGACGATCAAGCTATCGCGGCCGAAGATGGTGACGAACCAGGGGACGCCGGCGGCTGGCACCCACGCGTTGGCACCAAGATCTTGGTCATACAGGCGCAGCGCTCCGGTATCTTCCACGGACTGGCGGTAGAAGCGCGACAGGTCCTCGTTGGGCGAGGTCAGCCGCGTGGCCGAAGTCTGCCAGTCCCATTGGAGCGCATCCAGGGTGGTCTCACCACCTTGGTGGTAGCAGCTGTACATCGGCTCCCGGACGCGCTCCCCTTCCACGAGGATGTAGGAGGCGCAGGAATGCCAGGCTGCGCCGGGTTCCAGATCAATGTCGAACGTGACCCTGCCATTGGCGTAATGAGCCGGTGAGTCGCTCAGCTGCAGCCGATAAACGAAGGCGCGCTGAAAATCCCCATTCTGATAGGAGGTGCGCAGCTCGGCCGAGTCTGAATCCCACCTGGTCTCGGTGCGACCCCGACGCACAAATTTGTGGTCTTTCACCTCAAAGATATCCGCAAAGTCCGAGCCGATGGCCACCTCCAGCTTGAAGTGGACTGGCATGAGGCCATAGTTGGTAACATCCAGGTCTTCGTGAATACCGTCTCCGACCGCGCGGTTGATGGCCAGTCCCAGGGTACCTTCCGCGACAACCCCCTGTTCCGTGGGGAGGGCCGGATTGCGCAGATAGATGCCAGCGGCGAAGTAAGAGGTCGCGGTAGAGGTCAGGCTCACCCACGGGAGGCCGTTAGCTGAGACGGTGTAGTGGCTCACGAAGCGAGTGTCGCCGGCGAACACACCCTGCTCGCTATCGGCCGCGATCTCGCCATTCAGGCTCGTGACCATGAAGGTGCTGCCCTGGTTGATGGTCAGCACTGGCGGGCCGACGCTGATTTGAACCGGCACTACTCGTGCTGCCCGTCGCCGATAGGGGTAGTGCGGCCGCCAGGACTGGACCGGGCCGCCGAAATGTGGCGTGACATCATCGAGGGAAGTATGAGACCGTGATGGCGGCATGTCATGAAGGTTTGCTCATGATACCGATGGCGGTCCCGCCGTGAAGGGGACAAATAGCGTGCTGAAAGTTGCGATGCGACGCACGTAATGCTAGCCGGGCGCAGGCATCCCCCCCACGCACCGAAATAGAACAGGGGCCCCGGATCGCTTCCGGGGCCCCTGTTCTGTAGCTGCTAGGTGGAAGGCGCTAGGAGATGCAGCTCGCCGGTGCTACCGGGTTGGGGAGCAGCGTCAGCGGGCTCGCCCCGTGAGTCCAGATGGTCGAGAACGCAAAGCCATCCGAGCCCATCGGCGCCAACTGGAACATGAAGTTGTACTGTCCGTCCCCCTGGACCGGCAGGTCATTCAGCACCCAGCGCGGGTAGACGCTGCCTGCGACCGAGTAGGTGGTCTGCTGGCTGGCTGTCGGTCCGGTCTGGATGTCGCCGTTGCCCTGGGTCCACATGAGCTGGGGCGCGTAGATCGATCCCACTGGGACCGAGAGCCGCGTGCCATGCTGGAACAGGTCAACGGCCAGGTTTACCTTGGTCGCTTTGTCTACGCTGACGAGGTTGCCCTGGTTATCGTGTGGGTAGACGATCTGAATCCGTGCGTCCAATTGAGTCGGGGTGCCCGTGACGTACCCATTCGGCTCGACCGGACTCGGGTAGATGGTGCGCGGATCCGCGGCGTGCACCCAGACGTTCGATGCCGGGCTACCAGAAGTGATGTCAACGAACCGGAACTTTGAGGTCGAGTTCACGGACAGATCCGCGCGGATATCGTTGAACTCGAGGCTCGGGAAGTTGGCTCC
>DASXTD010000200.1:0-3393 GCA_036505655.1 Chloroflexota bacterium | reverse complement strand
AACCAGTATCCCGATGTCACCCATCAATTCACCCGTTGCCTTATGGACGACCGCGATTTGTGACCACGACCCGGGTGCGCCCAAGCGCTGCCTCGCCTGGTCCCGAATGAAGGCGCGGGCCTGGTTGACCGTCGTCGCCGACCATCCTTGATACCGCGCGACCTCAGGGTCAGATCGGTAGCCTACAAAGGCCCGAACATCATCCTCCTGCAGCCGTCGTAGAATAGCACGTGGGGTGGTGATCAGGAACGTGTCCATGATGAAGGAGAATCGTTAGTGCTCGTTATCCACAGGAACTAGAGAAAGGGATTGACCGCGCGGACGCTACCGTAGAGACGGTCATGCTGAAAGTCTTCGGATAGGAGTTCGGGGAGGCCAAAGTGTTCGGCATACGCCCAGAGGTGGGCGTCGAACCAAGAAAGCTGGTATGCGGCAGCGCCGCGGAGGGCAGTCCGTAACAGAGTCTCATCAGGATAAAGCACAACGAACTGACTCAGCATCTCCTCAGCTTCCCGGATTGCATCTTGCACTGAAAGAAGCGCCGCGGCACCCGCAATCTGCCGGGTGACAGCTGCCACGAACTCCATGATCGCCTGGTGGGGGACGCGGATGGAGTCCTCAGCAATGCCGCGCCTGAGAATCTCCGTGGCTACCTTCTGACGTTCCGGAAAGCGCGAGTCAAAACGATACACGAGGACATTCGTATCAACGAGCGCGGCCACGCTGGTACAGCTCCTCTCGCCTCCATCCGCGCTCCTGCTTTACTTTCTCCCGCGAGAGGGTCTTTCGCTTCTGCTGACGAGCGGTGGCGAGATCGAAGCGGCGGAGGCGCTCGTCGGAGGTCAATACCGTCTCCTTTCTTCTAGGAGGAAGGACGCGGATTGTGTCCCCTGCGATCAGCCACTCGATCTCATCCCCCGGCCGGATGCCATAGTAATCGGCCACCCTCTTGGGTACCGTGACCTGGAACTTTGAAGTAACCTTGGCCATATCCTTACCTTAGCAAGGGAACGATCCTTGATCAAGTCTCGGCTTCACGCGCCGCCACTGCCCCCCTGGGTTCTGGCAGGGTTTGTCACCGCAAGATCCATCGTAGGCGGCCATCATCGTGTGCACTGGTTTGGAACCACGCGGGAGGACAAGGGTAGGGTGTGGCCGAAGCGGGTGAGCAATGACAGACTTTTGGAGGCCTTCCATGCGGCCGTGGCTGGCGAGGATCGTCTTCGTGCTCACGATTGCGTCCGCGGTAGTCTCAGTCTCAACTCGTCCGCTGGCTGGTCAGGAACCGACACTTCACTGGGCGATCATCATCCTGAAAGTCGAACTCCTACCTGGCAGGCCATTGATGACCATCTCGGGCCCCTTTCCTGATGCCGATGTCTGCAACCTATCACTGAGGATTGGCGCTCAAGCGGCCAGGCAGCAGGGAATCGAGCCAGCCTATCAGGGCTGTAGAAACGACGTGACGGTCACCGTACCAAAGTAGCCGGCATGTCGCGGCTCCCGTCCGTTTTTCGCAGGCCAATTGCCGAAGCTCATCAGCGATCTCGTCCCCAGGGATCCTCAATGACGTAGTCCGGGGCCGTCACGGGGAGCCGGACGCGCTCGCCGCTGCGGTGAGAAAGGTGGAGGGCGACGGCGATCTGCAGGTCGGCGCGCGCGTCGATCTCGTTCGAGGCCGGCTTGCTGCCGGTCTCGATGGCGGCAATCAGGTCCTCGACAGCCCTCAGCATGCCGCTGCGGCCGTCATGGACACCGGGAAAACCTCGGCGGACCAGCATGCGCTGCGGACCAGACCGGTCGACCTGCCACAGTTCTGGATACAGGCCGTTCCCGACCCGAATGCGCCCCTCCGATCCAATTACATCGAGTTCGAACTGCACCGGATCGTCGACGCAGTTCACGTAAACGCGCGTGCCACCAGGAAAGCCGATGATCCCGCGCGCGCCTGGGTCGAACATTCCGGTGCCGGGCTCCAGTTCTCCAAACACCCATTCTGGCTCCGCGCCGAGAAGCGAACGGACGAGATCGTACATGTGGGTACCGCCAAACAGTGCCCCCTCACGTAGGTGTGCTACAAGGGTGTGAATGGATCCAATGGCACTACCAGCAATCAGCCGCCGGACGGCTCCGTAAGTGGGGTCCCACGTGCGCAGGTGGTTGACGGCGACCTTGATCCCTCTCGACTGAAACGCGGCGATCATCTGGTCGGCTTCGCCCAGGCTCTGCGCGATCGGCTTCTCCAAATAGATCCCCTTGACAGGTCGCTCCGCCACATCGAGCGCGACCCGGACGTGAGATCGCGTCGGCACGCAGATGCTGACGATGTCGAGGGCCTCGCGGTCGAGCATCTCGCGGTAGTCGGCGTAGAGGTGGTCGACGCTACGTCGCTCGCCAAAGGCCGTGAGTCGTTCGGGGTTGGGATCCGCAGCGGCGACCAGCCGCGTTCGCGAGCAGCGCTGATAGGCCCCGGCATGAGAGTAGGGAAGCAGGCTCCACGCCGGCGCCCGGATAAGCTCGTCTTCAATAGTATCGGCGATGCGACCGCAGCCGATGATGCCGGCGCGATACACAAGTGCCGGCAACGCCTCAGTTGCAGTCCCGATAGGTATGCACCTAGGGATGACCTCTGATAAACGAGGTGTTAGCCAGCGCGCCTTTCCGTCGATGAAATTTCCACTTCTGTCTTCGATGGGACGGACCGGCAAATTGCGTCGGCGACAGGCGAATGCGCTTCGGCCCACCTTGCGATCTCACGGAGCTTCTCCTCCGGAGCGTCTGGAGCCTCAATCCGGATGCGCGTCCTCATGTTCAGGGGCCCTGCATGGATCTTGTCATCTATCCCCAGCAGACCACGATCGTCAGATTCGCTGTCCACGGTCACCTCGAGCGTCGTCAGTTCTACGCCTTCCTGGGCAGCCTTCATAGCGATCAGAGTAGCATCACACGCGGCCAGCGCAGCGCGCATAAGCCACCCAGGTGATGGAGATGAACCCTCCCCGCCGACGGCTTCAGGCATGTCACTCACAACAAGCGCTCCCCCGGGCCCCTCCGCCCGGACTCTCAAGCCCCGCTCCCAGATGGCGGTGGCCGCGGAGTCGGTATATGGAGCCTCTTCCGGGTGTTCCTTGAGATATTGGATGGCCGCTTCCATAGACTTGCGGATGTGCTCTACCGACATTTGCGTCACACCTCCCTGGTGAGGACGCTTGCAGAACCCATTTCTCCATAGACCGCGGGCGATCCCGCGGATCTCACTGGCAATGATCACGAATCCCGATCAGCGACTCATGGCCGCCAGACCCCAACCCCCGTACACGAAGAGGACTAGACCAGCGATCCAGAGGAGCGAACTCACCAGCCGCTGAGCCACCTGATCTGCGACGTAGTCGT
>DASXTD010000199.1:0-3068 GCA_036505655.1 Chloroflexota bacterium | reverse complement strand
TGGCACCGAGGCCGCCGTGAACCGAGCCGAAGGCAACCGTCATGCCCCCGGCGCCCCGCCGCTGATAGGACTCCAGCTTGTCCCAGGCCGCCACGTCTGGGAAAAAGTTGCTGGTCCAGATGAAGCGGCCGGTGCCCTGATCACCCTCCGGTGCGTTCACCACCTTCGCCGACGAGAAAATGTCCTGGTCCCCGTAAAGAATGCTGGTGTCTACTATCGGATTACTGAAGAAGATTTCCGGATTACCCACTAGTGACGCCGCAATGTCCATGCGGTTGCTGTGGACCAGGCGGGCGGGCTGGTCTCCGCGAGTGTTGGTGAGCTGATAGCTGTAGTTGGGTGGGATAAAGAACAGGCTGTGCGGCTGCCACTCGAATGTCTTCCGGAGGTGCCCCTCTGCCCAGATCGTGCACAGGCCATGGCCTGAGAGGACGTAGACCTTCTCGTCCATGAGCATGCGGAACACGCCTGTCTTGCCCCCGGGCGGGATCTCGGTGAGTCGAAGGTCGACCAGACGCCACTGGCCGTCGAGCTGGAGCAACGCGGCTCCGCACTCCTTCTCTTCCCACCAGCCCACTTCGAGCGTGCGCATGTCCTCGATGTGATTTCCCCGATACAGAGGAATGCCCTGGTTTACCAGGCCCTCGATGTAGTCGTCGTACCAGGAGATCTTGCGCCCCAGCTTGCCTGGCTCGACTCGATAGTGCCCACCAAAGCTGATCTTGGGTTCCAAATCTGTTTGCACCGACCCCGCCTCCTCCTCAGCCCCGGCCTTCGATCTTAACCACTCCGACCTCTTTGGCGAGACCGGCGCAAAATCCGCCTGACCGACACCCAACCGAAACGGTAGAGTTTGGAACGATGCGCAGCGAAGCGGAGCGACCTCGGGAGCCAACTGCCGGGGGGCCTGCATTCCTGCGGCCGTAAAACGATTCCCCACAAAGCCCCGGAGTGGCGCTTGCTGCCAACCACCCCACAGAAGCCTTCGGGCGAGGCTCTGGGCAACGCTCGCGCGCAGCCCGATCCTGACCAGCCGACGGGCGTGCTGAGATTCCTGCTCCGATTTTCGACGTTCGTGGCTTTTCGGTATCCCCAGTATCGATTGCTTTGGTACGGCCAGATCTGCACCGGGCAGGTGTTCTGGATGGACCAGGTAACGCGCGGCTGGCTGATGTACGAGATGACGAACTCTGCGCTCCAGTTGGGCTACGTTACCGCGATCCGGATCGTGCCGTTGCTCCTGCTGTCCCCCGTAGCGGGCGTGATGGCCGATCGGTACGGACGCAAGCTGCAGCTCGCCGTTTCAGAGAGCCTGAACGCGGGGTTGTACGCGGTCATGGCAGGGCTCATCCTGTCGGGCCAGGTCGCCGTCTGGCACGTGTACGCGGTGGCGATCGCTAGCGCCATGGTCCAGGTGTTCCAGGCGCCGGCCCAGCAGTCGATGACCAGCGAATCGGTCGCGCCGCGCGAGTTGACCAATGCGATTGGTCTCAACTCGATCGCTTTCAATTCGAGCCGTACGATCGGGCCCGCGGTGGCCGGCGTGCTCATTGCGCTGACGGGAACTGGCGTGACTTACGCCGTTCAGGCGGGCCTGCTGGTGCTCGCCACCATCTGGACGCTGCTGCTCAATGAGGTACGGCGAAGCGCTCAGAGGGACCAGAAGGGCGCAACTGTGTCGTTGTTCGCCAGCGCCGTTGAGGGTTGGCGTTTCGTGTTTCACAACGAAACCGTGAGGGCGGGAATGATCGTGATGCTACTGGCAGCGCTGCTGGCCCAGCCATTCACCACCCTGCTTCCAATTTTCGCGAAAGATGTCCTGCAGGCGGGCTCTTCGGGTCAGGGGTTTCTCCTCACGGGTATGGGGGCCGGCGCGCTGCTGAGCGCCGTGACGATCGCTTCTTTGGGCGACCGTCTACCCAAGGGGATCCTGATGGTGGGAGGCGCCATGGCCTATGGCATGCTCCTCGTCGCCTTCGCCGGTTCCCAGTGGTTTCCGGTTTCGGTGCTCCTGATGGTCCTGGTTGGGATCGCTAACGTGTGTTGCAACGCGCTGGTCCAGACCGTCGTTCAGGGCCACTCACCGGCCGAGATTCGCGGCCGCGTCATGGGGGTGTTCCAGTACAGGGATGTCTTTAACACTATGGGCTCCCTGTTGATGGGTGCGCTGGCGGCCTTATGGGGAGCCCAGTGGGCCCTGGGCGCGGTAGGGACAGTGTGCACCCTGCTGGCGGTCGCGATCTACTTCGCCATTCCGCATGTGCGCACAATCCGCTAGCAGCTCAATCGTGCGATCATAGTCGAGTGACATGGTCAGAGGAACGTCGGGCGGTGGTCCTGGCCCATGACCGGCCTCTCGCCGAGCTAGTGCGGCTCGCGCTGAACCACGCCCACTTCCAAGCCGAAATCCGCGACCAGTTCGAAGAAGCGCTGTCTGCAATCCGTGACTATCGACCCCACCTCCTGGTGGCGGATGTGGAAATGGGCCTGCCCCAGTTGCTGGAGCACCTCGGTGCTTCCCCAGAAGACGCGCCACGTATCTCCGTGATCGGGCTCACCCGACGCGGCGACCTGAAGACGAAACTCCTGGCCTTCGATCAAGGGGTAGACGACATCCTGACCGTGCCCTTCTTTGCGGAAGAGTTGGTCGCCCGAGTTACGGCCGTGACCCGGCGAGTGTATGGCGAGGTCGCATCGATTCAGCAGACGTTGAGGATCGGAGACCTCGAAATCGACATTCTGAACCCGCGGGTCCAGGTCGATCGGTCCACGATCCATCTAACCGGCCTCGAGCAAAGCCTGCTGTACCTGTTGGCGGCCAACGCAGGGAATGTCTTGACCCGCGACGCGATCATCGATGTCGTTTGGGGAGGCGACTTCCCGGCGGAGAGCAAACTGGTTGATCGGCATATTCGGAGCTTGCGAGCGAAGCTCCATGACAGCTGGCGGAGACCGCGGTTTATAGCCACCGTCCGCGGTCAAGGATACCGGTTCATTCCGCTCTCCTGAGTGTCGGAGCTCCTCAGCCGGCGGCCCTTTCATCTTTCTTTGTTCACGTTATTCCCATT
>DASXTD010000198.1:0-2908 GCA_036505655.1 Chloroflexota bacterium | reverse complement strand
AGGTCCAATGCGCTTCGTCGCTCAGCGATCTGCTCGAGGACGGCCTGGATGCGCTTGGCTTTGATGTTGGGCAGGCCGCCCATCCGAATCGCGTCGGTCAGCTCATCGATGGGCGCGGTCCGAACGGCCTCCCAATCCTCTTCGTAGCGGTCGCGAAGAGAAGCGTAGGCTCGGTCGGAGTTCAGGTCCGAGGTGTTCTGGGACAGGATCGTCTGAATGAGCTCTGCCAGCGGATCCTGCGTGGGCCGCGCGGGTGCCGGGCCGTAGTGGCCTTCGAACCGCTGATGAAGCGCTTGGATGCGATCGCTGAGGTCATCGCAATCCACGGCTGCCTGAGCCGGCGTCTTCCTCTCCTGCCGCAGCGGGAGAGGGTGGGGTGAGGGCTGCCCGGGGCTCACTATGGAACAGACGGAAGTGGCAAACCGATCGTAGGCGTTGGAGTGCCCAATCCTTCGGGAGTCGGCGTCACCGTGGCGCCCGTTGGGCTGGACGAAGCGCTCGGGCCCGCGGTCGGTGTGGGAACCGGCGGATCGCTCACCAGCTTCTGCACGTCACCCTCGATGAGGGTGTTGATGGTGTGGAGCACCCCGAACTCCTCCACCAGCGCGTAATAGTTGGCGTTATTGACTGTCTCCTTGCCGATCAGGACTCGGTGTGTCGTGCCATCCTTCATGGTCAGCACAGCAGAGGCGGCGGGGGGATCGAGCCCATAGGCGGAGAGATCCGGCACCGTGCCGAGCACTTTGGAGTTGCTGCGGAGCATAGCCAGCCGGTTCACGACGCTATCGACCCGGCTAGTGTCCGCCTGCACCCCCGAATCGGCGAATTTCCAGCCGACTGGGTCCAGCCGCTCAAAAGCCGTCGAGCCGGCAGACGCGGTTACATCGATTCGGCGGACGTCGCCCGGAGGGGCGCTTAGCACGTAAACGGTGGCATTCTCAGGGGTCGCCGGGTTCTTGCTCTGGAGGAGGTAGACGCCCACGCCCAGCACGACCAGGATGGCCAACATGGCCAGCGCTGAGCGCTGCAGTTTAACGGCCTCCACTTGGGAGTAACTCTCGGTTCAAACCCGGAGCTGCTCCGCTAACTATCGGCGGGACCAGAAGATCAACCCGCCGATGCCAAGCAAGATGATCGGCAGGAACAGCGCCCCCGAGAAAAAGACGAAGTTGCTCTGGACGGGCGTCAAGAACAGGGGGCGCTGCTCGGGGAGTCGGGGGCGAGTGGTAATGAGCTGGTCAGTCTCTGTCACCCAGTTGAGCGAGTTCAGGAATAGATCCTTGTTCCCCAGGGGCTGCTTGATGAGCGCATTGTTGACAAACTCGGCGCTGCCGAAGATCACGATCCGGTTTTTCACCTGCCTCAGAGAGCTCTGGAAACCCGGAATGGGCTGGTCCGCTTCCACTTCTGGGTTCGAGATCTCTTCGATGGCGGTAGCCAGCACCAACGGCCCTTTCTTGTCGTCAGGCCCGGCCTGCAGGATCTCTCGACTGGAATTCAGCCAAGACCGGGTATTGGCAGTCATGGCCAGGCCATTAAAGTCCACGCCCTTCCTGATCAGATCAGGGAGCAAGATGGCGGTCGAAAAGGGAAAGACGCTGAACGTGCCCAGGTCCTTGCTGATGCTGGTGATCCCGTACTGCTGGACGATGACCACCGTCGGGTCGTTGCGCAGCGAGCTATCCGGGTCCACGGCAATTCCAGTGCCAATGGTCAACCCCCAGCGCGGCTGGATGAGGTCGTTCAGGTTTGAATTCGCGAACGGCTCCGTCATCAGCACCAGCTTGCCCTTGCGGCCATCGATGTAGCGATTGATCGCGCCCAGCTCGTCGGGAAGCAGCGGCGACTTGGGAGCCGCGATGATCAAAGCCGCCGCGTCGCTGGGCACGTCTCCCTGGGCAGATAAGTTGATCTTCTCCACCACGTAGTTGTCGGCCTGAATGGCGGATTTGAGGTCGGAATAACCCTCGTCGCCCTCCGATTGGTCGATATCCCGTTCGCCATGGCCAGTCAGGTAATAGGCCTTGAGCGACGTCGGGTTAACGAGCTTGATCAAGGCCGTGGTGAGGTGCGCCTCGTCCGTGGTGATCGTGCTCTGGGTGCGAGTCCCCATGCTGAAGATGACCGTGCCGTCCACATTGACCTGGGCCAACTGCGCCAGAGCCGGCTGCTGGAACGTGTCAATCATCTCGTACGTGAGCTTGCCATCGGACCGCGCTTCGTATTCTTTGAGCAGGTCCTCGGTCTTACGTTTGTCCGAGACGCCACCTGAGAAGAACGCCTTCGCATGCACGGGCTCTGGCAAGGTCTGCAGCACTTTGATGGTGCCATCGGACATGGAGAAGTTCTGTAAGGCCGTCAGATCCCACCGCTGATGGAAGCGGGCCCCCATCACGTTCACCAGGATGAGAATGCCAATGAACGACGCGGAGAGAATGGTGGTGTTCGAACCGTAAACCCATTGCCGGCCAGTAACCGATTTCAGGGCTTTGTCTGGGTCGATGGCCACATAGATGCCGAAGAGCAGAACGGCTGCCGCCAACGCCATGCGTGACGGCACACTGAACTCGCCGGCCACCAGCGCAAACGCCCCAGCCAGCAGCACCGCCAGGGCGCCGGCCAATGCAAAAGGCCCGCGCAGCCGATCAAGAAAAGAAGGGGTCATTTAACGGCCGCTCCCAGTAAATCCCCTCGCGGTTGGTTCCCGAGCCCGCTCCGCTGCACTCATCTCCAGCGCCTCGCCGTAATCACCTGAGTGCTGATGAATAGGCAGCCCAGGATGATGCTGAGGAAGAACACGACGTCTTTGGTATCGATTACGCCACGCGGCATGTCCTGGAACCGCTGGGTGATGCTGATGTACTTGAACACGTCGCCGGCCGGTCCGCTCACAACCGTATTCGCCAGC
>DASXTD010000197.1:0-4132 GCA_036505655.1 Chloroflexota bacterium | reverse complement strand
GAAGTACGGCCCAGACGGCCAGTGCATCGAGCAACCCGCCGAGCCGGAGTCGTTCTGCAATCGCATCAAGATCAAGGGCTACCCGGTTCAAGAGTATCTGGGGCTCGTGTTCGCTTACCTGGGCGACGGAGCGGGGCGGCCTCGGGACCCCACATTGAGGGGTGCAGCGGGTGAGGGCCGTCAAATCGAGCCGCCGCCCATGTGGCGATTTCCGGACTTCGAGGCTGAAGGACAGGTCGACTCGCGGACCACCCCCGTCTGGCCCTGCAACTTTTTCAATCGCATCGACAATGACCCCGTGCACGTCTCATTTGTCCACCGCGATGGTCCTTACCAGCGTGGCATTCCACAGATTCGCTGTGAGGAGTCGGACAGCGGAATCATCATCTACGACACCTTCCCCGATGGCTCGACGAGCCGCACCCTGCACCACATGCCCAACGTCTCACATTTCACGGCTCGGCCGAGAGTCATGCTGGAGGGTGGGGCCAGCGTCACTGGTTTCCGCCAGAGCCTCGGCTTTCGCATTCCCGTGGATGATGAGCACCACAAGGTACTCAGCGTGGACCACGTTCGCGTGACCGGGGACCTGGCCCGTTCGTACGAGCAAGGGCTGGAAGATCTCGGGCGCTGGGAGGGCCCAGACCTGGAGGCTCTAGGTGAAGCCGTACTACGCGGCGAATTCCACAGCGATGACATCGAGGACCGCCGCAACATCACCCAGGTCCAGGACTACGTCGCGCTCGTAGGCCAGGGGGTGATCGCCGACCACGCCAACGAACATCTGGGCGCGTCTGATCGCTCGGTAATCCTGTTTCGGCAGCTATGGATGCGGGAGCTGCGGGCCCTGCACGAAGGCCGGCCCCTCAAGCAGTGGACCGGCGCTGGCGATATGTCCGTTCAGCGCGAAGTTGATTAGCGTCCCGAGTTTGAAGTTCGCCATCGAAATCGGGGTGCCCAGCTCATGTAGGGGCTCGGCATGCTGAGCCCGCGGGCGATGCGTGCATCGCCCTATAAGTGAACCCTTGCTCGTTACGCTGAAGCGCCATCTAGTCGGCCTTTCCCTAGCCGCCACGGTCCTGGCTGGATGCGCCGGCCCGACCTCCGCTCCCGCGACGCAGTCGCCTGGCCCCTCGGCCCCCAAGACCATCACCGCGGCAACCCTCATCTCGGTTGCGTCGTTCGGCCCCTGGGATCTGGGGCAGAGCGCATCCGGCGGCCTCGTCTCGATGAGCGAGATCCACGCTAATGGCCTGGTTTCCAACGACGTACAGGGCAATGCGGAGGCCCGCCTGGCCGAGCGCCTTCCCTCGCTCGAGGACGGCTCCATCACCCTCCTGCAGGATGGGCGGATGCGTACGACCTGGAAGTTGCGCTCGGATGTGCGCTGGCACGATGGCGTGCCCTTCGAGGCAGAGGACCTGGTGTTCTCCTGGCGCGTGTTCACCGATCCCACCTTGCCGGTGCGGCCGGTCAACCAGATCGCGCTCATCGAGTCAGTCGAGGCGACGGATCCGCACACGCTCGTCATGACCTGGAGGAGCCCCTACTTTCGTGCACTCGCAATCGGGCTTCGGGAGCTGTATCCGTTTCCCTCTCACGTACTCGCAGAGAGCTTCGCGGCCGACCAGCAGGCGTTTCAGTCGCATCCGTATTGGACCGCGGACTACGTCCATCTGGGCCCGTTCCGCCTGGTGGACTTCGGCCTCGGCGAAAATCTTGTCTTCCAGCGATTCGATGGCTACTTCCGTGGGAAGCCGCGCGTAGATCGAATCATCTTGCGAGCGGTTGGCGATCCCAACGCGCTCTTTGCTGGCCTGCGCGCCGGCGCCATCGACATAGCGGCCGAGCGCACGCTCCCCACCGACCTGTTCGCTCAGCTGCGTGACGAGTGGGCCAGCGGCGGCGGTGGCACGGTCGTAGTCAAGCCGGACAACTGGCGCTACCTCCTGGTCCAGTTCAACCGGGAGTGGGCACGGCCGCCGGAGCTAAGCCAGGATCTGCGGACCCGACGCGGCCTGCTCTACGGCCTGGATCGGGAGGCCCTCAGCCAGCTGGTGCTGCCGGGCTTTTCGGACACCGAGTCCGACACGTTTCTCTGGAAAAGCGACCCCCGTTCAGCAACGGTCGGCCTGCCGTTTGCGGGCTATCGCTACGATCTCCGTCGCGCTGCACAGGAGCTCGCGTCAGTCGGGTGGCGAGTGTCCGACGGAGCATTGCTCACCTCGGTCGGTGAGCGAGTGAAGCTCGAGTTGCGGGGCAGCGCAGTCGACGCCAAGGAGATGGCCTTCATCGCCAACGGTTGGCGCCAGCTCGGCATCGAGGTGGCCGAGGTCACGATTCCGTCGGCCTTGTCCAACGATCGCGAGTACAGTGCCACGTTTCCCGGTCTGCGGACGTTTTCGCGGGGCTCCGGCGACGAGATCTTTCCTACGTTTGACTCCCGCCAGCATGCAACACCGCGGAATCGCTTTATCGGCACCAATGTCAGCGCCTATGCCAATCCATCATTGGATGGGCTGATCGATCGCCTTGCCTCGACCCTCGACGACCACGAGCAGGGCCGCGTCCTGCAACAAATGGGCATTCTGATGGCCGATGATCTACCCGCCTTGCCCACCTACTTCCGGGTGTCGCCGGCCGCGGTTGTTCATGGTGTTACTGCGCTGGACGATTTCGCGGGCAGCATCGGACCTGGCTATGCCTCGCGCAACGCACACCTCTGGGACCGCATCCAAGCGATCCACAACGACATATAATCCGCCCATCCCAGGGCGGAGGAGTACATGGTCGCGGCAGCAGTGCGTGAAGACAGCGACGTCATCAAGCAACCGGACTGGGAAGACTTCGTCCATACGGGCCCGGACACCCTCGCCGGCCGCTATCTGCGACATTTCTGGCAGCCGGTGGAGATTAGCCGCAAGCTGGAGACAGGGCGGGCCAAACCCATTCACATCATGAGCGAGAACTTCACACTGTATCGCGGTGAAACCGGCCAGCCTCACGTCCTGGCTTTCCGCTGCGCGCATCGAGGCACCCAGCTTTCGACCGGTTGGGTGGAAGGCGACGATCTCCGCTGCTTCTACCACGGCTGGAAGTACAGCTCGGACGGGCAATGCATCGAGCAGCCGGCTGAGCCGGAGCCGTTCTGTAACCGCATCCGCATCCGCAGCCTTCCCACCGAAGAATACCTGGGCCTGGTGTTTGCTTATTTTGGGGAAGGCGAGCCGCCGCCGCTACCACGCTATCCGGTGTTCGAGAGCTTTGACGGGGTGCGGCTGGCGGCCGGACCCACTGTCTGGCCCTGTAACTACTGGAACCGCATGGATAACGATCCCATCCACCCACCCTTCGTGCACCGCCAACATCACGGCACGCCCCCTCAGCTGGAGGCCTGGGAGACTGAATCGGGCATGGCCTACCGTGCGAGCCACCCGGATGGAAGCGGTGGCATCGCGTTCAAGTACATGCCCAACGTGCGCCACTATTCGGCCTACCCTCTGCCGGGTACGACCGAGCGCTGGCAGGGCCTGAGCTGGCGCATCCCGGTCGATGACGAGAACTGCGTCAGCTTCAACATTCGCATCATCCCTGCCACAGGCGAAGTGGCCGAGCGCTACGAGTCGGGCGACTGGGGAAGCGGATTCTCACCAGCGCCCGCTTCCGAGATGGCCGGCAAGGTGCTGCGCGGCGAGATCCCCGTCCAGGAGCTGGAAACGCTGCCCAACGCCCTGGAGGCGCAAGACTACGTCTCCATGATCGGCCAGGGCGCGATTGCCGATCGGGCAAACGAGCACCTGGGGAAAGGCGATACGACGGTCATCATGCTGCGCAATCTCTGGAAGCGGGAGCTCCGCAAGCTAGCAGAGGGAGAACCGCTCAAAGAGTGGGTGCGACCTGGCCTCGAACCGGCCACCGGTGGGGACTAGCTTGGCGCGCACCCAACGGCGAATCCGACCGGCGTTTGCTCGCGCCGCTGGGCTCTTGGTGATGGTAGCCGTGATGGGGTGCGCAAATCAGGCTGCCCCCTCGAACGCCGGGACCAGCCCGGCGTCTGCCAGCCAAGCGAAAGCAAGCAGTCCCAAGATACTAACGCTCGGTCAGTTGGCTCCGACCAACGCATTCACGCAGG
>DASXTD010000196.1:0-4587 GCA_036505655.1 Chloroflexota bacterium | reverse complement strand
CAGAGCCCCCCAATACCTTAAACGGGCGGGCGGGTGGGAAGAAAAATGAAGCTGCTGCTTTTCAACGATTGGGCCCTCGGTGTCCTCAAGTCCGATGGACGGGTGGTGGATGTATCGAAGGCAGTGCCGA
Source organism: Chloroflexota bacterium (assembly GCA_036505655.1). Lineage (GTDB taxonomy): Bacteria > Chloroflexota > UBA6077 > UBA6077 > SHYK01 > DASXTD01. The sequence continues at coordinate 4,457 of DASXTD010000196.1, read as the reverse complement.
TCGCGGCCGCCGTGCCTAAGAATCCGCTCGGCGCCGAAATGGTCATGGAAACGGTCATCGAAGGCTTCGACAGTTTCCGCGGCAAGTTCGAAGCGATCGTGAACCAGGAGCAGGGCGTTCCCTTCGCGGAAGTTACCTTGCGTCCGCCCCTGCCCCGTCCGCCCAACGCACTGTGCGCATTCTCCAACTACCAGGACCGCGAACAGAACGAGCCGCCCCCGCCCGTCCGCACGCTGGACTTCTTCCACAAGTGCGCGACCAGCATCGTCGGGTCCGGTGCGACGGTGGAGCTGCCAGACATTCCCGAAGCGAAGGTCTTCCAACCCGAGCCTGAGTTCGCCTACGTCATCGGCCGTAAGGCCCGCAAAGTCTCCCAGGCCCAGGCGCTGGACTACGTATTCGGCTACATGAACTTCTCTGACATTTCCGCGCGCGACATTCCCAACCGCCGCACGACGTTCCTCCACAAGTCGCAGGAGACCTGGGCGCCCATGGGACCCGTCATCGTGACCAAGGACGAGATCCCCGATCCGCAGAACGTGCGGGTTCGCCTGTGGCTCAACGGCGAGCAGAAGCAGGACTACAACACCGGTGCCATGACGCAACCGATCGCGGCTCAAATCCAGTGGCTCTCCGAGCAGATCACCCTGCAGCCTGGCGACCTGGTTTCCTGCGGGACCCACCACGTTGGGCTCTCGCCCATCAATGATGGGGATCGCGTCGAGGTGGAAGGGGACGGCCTGGAGCGGCTCAAGTTCAGCATCAAGTCCTACGGGCCGCGCAAGGATGAATTCTGGGGTCCTCCCGGCGTCCGCCGCGCCTGATTCTCTCAGCGCTCGAATTGGAGTACCATCGCCACACGATAGGAGACCACAGGAGGGACCGATGGCAGCAGAAGCACCTTACGTTGAGCCGTTTTACGCCTGGCAAGCCGAGGAGGGCATCCCGGTCCACACGGGATTGCTCATCGAGGACCTGGACGAAGTTGAGCTAGCTCCCTGGGAGCGCATGGGCGGCCGAGGCGCTTTCATCAACATGGGCACCAAGCCCGGCTCCAACACCAGCGCCTACGTGTGCGAGATTCCAGGCGGCGGGTCACTGAAGCCCCAGGCCCACATGTTCGACCAGTTCATCTATATCGTGAGTGGACGGGGCGCCACGACCATCTGGAATCCCGGCCAGGAAAAGCACCTCGTGGAATGGAAGGATGGCAGCTTCTTGGCCATCCCCATGAACGCGCACCATCAGCATTTCAACGGCGGGACCGAGCCCGCGCGCTTCCTGAGCTATCACGATGGGCCCACCATCATGAACATCTTTCGCAACGACCGCTTTATGTTCGACAACCCGTTCGTCTTCAGCGAACGGCTGGGCGGAGAGGATTACTACAGCGGCGAGGGCATCCTGCACCCGGTGCCGGGCAAGTCGATCAAGGTGTGGGAGACCAACTTCGTGCCTGATACACGGTCGATCCAGCTCTACGAGTGGAAGGAACGCGGTGCCAACAGCCTCAACGTGATGCTGGATATGGCTACTTCGCGCCTTCACACGCACATCTCCCAGTTTCCTGTCGGCACCTACAAGAAATCGCACGTCGACATCCGGTCGCGCGGCAGTGATCCGGGCGGCGGCTCGCTGCTCCTGATTCTGGAAGGCGTTGGCTTTACGCTCGAATGGCAGCCGGGCGACAAGGAATTCAGAAAGTTGAATTGGAAGCGCAACTCGCTAGTCATCGCCGCCGCCGGCTGGTACCACGGCCATTTCAACGCCGGGGCGACCCCAGCCCGCTACCTGGCCCTGGTGGGAGGTACCGGCGGCAACCGCCGGGCGAATACGTCCGACGTCAGCGAGCGAGATGGTGGCGGACAGATAGAGTACGAGGACGAGAACCCGGAGATCCACCGCCTGTTCGAGGCGGACCTGGCCAGCCACGGCGCGGTGTGCCGGATGGGCGATCTCTCGCCTTTCTGCACCACGGGCGTGTCCCTGGAACCCGCCGCGGTTTAGCCGGGGCCGGCCCAAAATGCCATTCATACGCCATACCGATCAGCCCTGGACGGAAATCCGTCCCGGAGTGAAGTGGCAGTTCATCACTGGCCACTTCGCTGCGCCCGATGAGCGTGTCGGCCCTGGCTTGACGATGTTCTACCAGGTGGTGCAGCCAGGTTTCGGCGTGCCCCGGCATCGGCACGAGTGTGGGGACGAGTCGATGACCGTCCTGGAGGGCCGCGTTCAAGCGTTGGTCGATGGTGAGGTAGAGGTGCTAGAGCCCGGTACGACGGTGCTGGTGCCCGAGGGCAAGGTCCACAGCTTTCGCAACGCCGGCGATTCCGAGCTGCGGGTCATGTTCGTGATCGCGGCGAGCGCACTGCGCCCCGAGTTCCTGGAAGACCCCAAAGGCGTGCCGGCGGCCTACTAAGATGACGAAAGGGCCGAGGGCTAGTGAGAATGCGACTTGGCAACGTCATCCCTATCTCACTCGTCGTGCTTGCAACGGCGATGGCTTGCGCGCCTAGCCAGACGGGTCAGCAGAGTGGCACCGGGCCATTGGCCGCGACGCCAGGGGCCCACCGAGGCACACTCAAGATCGCTTGGATGCGCGAGGCCGAGAGCCTGCACCCCAAGTTCTACCTGGGGCCGGGCATGGCCGAATACGGCTGGACCTTCAACTCGTGGCTCACCTACCTGGACTTCGGGGGCGTATCGCACCCCATGATGGCGCGCGAGCTCCCCACCCGCGACAACGGGGACTGGGTCGTGAACACCGACGGCACCATGGTGACGACCTATCGGCTTCGACCGAACATCAAATGGCATGACGGCGCGCACGTAACCGCTCGAGACTTCGCATTCGGGTTCGAGGTCTATGTCGATCCCGATCTGCCGGTGACCAACCGTGCCCCCGAGTCGTTCATGTCCAGCGTCGAGGCACCCGACGACCTCACGATCGTCATCTCGTGGAAAGTGCCGTACGTCAGTGCCAACGCGCTCGGATACCAGATGCTCGACCCGCTGCCTCGGCACCTGCTCGAAGAGAAGTACCGCACCAACAAGCCGCAGTTCACGTTCGGAGAAGAGTGGCGTTCAGGATACGTGGGCGCCGGCCCATTCCGGGTCGAGAGTTGGGACCCTGGGACTTCAATCCTGGCACGTGCGAACGACGATTGGTTTCTCGGCCCACCGAAGCTGGCGAGCATCGACATCCGCATCATCCCCGACACCAACACGCTGCTGGTGAACCTGCTCAGCGGCGACGTGCAGATGTCAAACTCGCCGTCGCTGCGGGGGAACGAGGCCGTCTTTGCACGCGATCAGTGGGCAGCCCGGAGCGAAGGCTACACGAAGGTTTGGGAAACCCGTCTCCGATACATGCATTTCCAGTACCGGGACGTCCAGAATTGGCAACCGGCCGTAACCGACGTATCAATTCGGCGGGCATTGATGCACGCCATGGATCGGCAAGCACTGGTAGAGGGGGTGAACTTTGGCCTCGGAGAGCCAGCCGACGCGTACTTCCTCCCCTCGGATGCGCTCTTCCCGGAGGTGGATCGCGCGGTTTCCAAGTACCCCTATGACCCGGGCCGCGCCTCGACCCTGCTAACAGAGCGGGGCTGGCGAAGGACCTCAGACACCGGCCTCATCACAGATAGCACCGGTCAGACGCTCGCCCTTCCGGTCTGGCGCTCGGCCGGTCCCAGCGATGAGAAGGAGCTATCAATCATTGCCGACTTTTGGAAGGCGGTCGGTATCAACTCGCAGATCTACATCATCCCTTCCGCCAGGCGAGACGACAACGAGTTCCAATCCAGCTTCCCGGGTGGCTTTGTGGCAGCGCGGACCATCTCGCCGGACGGATTCGTCTGGGTTTCCGACCAGGTGGCGGCGGCTGAGTCGCGCTGGACGGGCTCAAATCGCGGCAGCTTCCACGACCCGGAGATCGATCGCTTGGCAAAACAGACTACTACTCTCCTGGATGTCAAGGAGCGCAACGAAGCCACCCTCGCGCTGCATCGGCGAACGACCGATTTGGTCGGATTCGGGCCCCTGTATTACGAAATCGAGGTCATCGTTGCGAGGAGCAACGTGAAGGGGCCCGTCGGCAACTACGGCCCCCAGCAAGGCATCACGTGGAACGTCTTCGAATGGGAAGTCAACGAGTGACTACACGAGAAGATCGAGCACGCCGCTCTTATCCCTCTCCTTCCGAAGCGGGAGCCGGCGGAAGTTCGGCACCGCCTCGGACCGCTGGCGTGAGGGCCGCCATCCTGCCTGCGCTTTCAGTTCTGGTTCTGTTGCTCACGGGCTGCTCCCCTTCGTCGCTCCCCGTCGCAACTAATCCAGACAACACTTCATCGAGCCCCGCCTTCACCGGTCCCAAAACTATGCAGGCGATCATGAAGGTTGAGCCCGCCAGCCTGGCCGCAAAGCCGCTCACGGCCACCGGTATCAGCATCGCA
>DASXTD010000195.1:0-6672 GCA_036505655.1 Chloroflexota bacterium | reverse complement strand
GACGCCGCCTCGGCCAGCGGTGGCCGGTCGATCGCGTGATACAAGGCCTGCCGCACCATCGGGTTGGTCACTCCGTTCGTGGGACGCGCGAACTCCGGGCGCGCCTGGAATTCCAGGACCCGGAACTTGGTGCTAGGCTGAGAGATGAAGATGTTGCCTTCCGCCTCCCACCGCGATCGCACCCCAACTGCGCTGTCGATGTCCACCGCCGCCGCCACGTCCACGCTGCCGCCCAGGTGATGGGCCACCAGACTTTCCGTGTTCTCCAGGATGCGGATCGTCACCGTATCAAGCGGTGGTCGCCCCAGGAAATAGCCATCATGACGGGACAGATTGAGGTGGGCCCCTCGTTCCCACTCAGTCAGACGGTAGGGGCCCAGCCCCACAAACTCCGTCTGGAAGTACAGGCTGCTCGAGAAATTGGCTTTGTCCGTGTTGGAGAGCGGTTCCAGGATGTGCCGCGGCAGCGGAATCAGGCCCGGGGCCCGGTCAGCCTGGACGTAGAGTTGGGTCCAATGGATGGCAAACGTCAGCGGATCGACAATGGAGGCCGATTCCATCAGCTTGATCGGCAGGCCGATCTCGTTCGGGATCTCCGGATCCCGATAGACCTGGTACGAGAACAATAGGTCGCCGGATGTGAATGGCTGCCCGTCTTGCCAGCGCACATTCGGACGGATCCGCCACACGGTATCCATGGTTCCGTCTGAGTTAAGTCGCCAGGAGCCCTTCTCCGTTGAGATCGCGTCCGTAGCCAGTTGGGGAATCCAGGCATACGACTCGTCCTGGGCCATCAGGTAGTTATTCAGGATGTCCCACACTGAAGACACGCCGTTCGCGCCGCCGCTGCCCCCCGAGTAGAACGTATTCAGCACAGTCGGCTCAGCCCGGATGCCGATGGTGAGAATCTTCGGTGCCGCTGGTGCCGTCGAGCTATTGCCTCCAATGGCCGTGCTCGCGCCACCAGCCGGCGCACACCCCGCTACAAAGACCAGCGTCAGTAAGAACATGAGGAGCCGCATCGTCATCTCGCCGAGCTTGTCAGTAGGTTGAAACCAGAGTCCGCTAGAGAAGTCCGGTCACCCTCACCACGGTCCTCTCTCAGAGGGAGAGGGGGCAAGCTGTCCTCGCCTCTCCCTTTGGGAGAGGCCGGCCGTTCCGCCGCAGGCGGATAAGGACGGGTGAATATCCGAGCGTCGACCCGTTGAACGGATTTTCGATTCACCACACTACGAGCGGTTCTCGCGGGCTGCTTCCCACAGCGGCACGTAGTCTTCCAGGTGGAAGAACTCCACCGCGTTCCCACACACCATCCGGTATTGCTCTTGCTCGGGAACCCCAGCGAAGATCCGCTCGATCAGCTTGCGCGACTCCGGCCAGTTGGACTCCTGGTGCGGGAAGTCGCTCGCCCAGATCGCCCGGTCAACTCCGATATGCTCTCGCAGCTCGATCCCGACTCGATCGCCCTGGAAGCCCCAGTAGCAGTGCTCGCGCACGTACTCGCTCGGCGGGCGCTCCAGGCGCTTCACGCCCAGCAGATTCTGCGCCCACCACCAGTGCCGTTCGTAGCGCTCGTCAGCTTGCTCCATGAAGAACGGCACCCAGCCGATCTGGTTTTCGGCGAAGAAGATCCTCAGCGTCGGGAAGCGGTCGAACACGCCCGCGAAGATGAGCTGGACCGCGTTCACGCCACCCAGGCGACAGAACTTGTCATTGCTCACCTGGCCCACGATCCCTTGCGGTCCCTCGCCCACACCTGGTGGCTGGGTCGGATACTTGAACACCGGGCCGGATCGCGGTCCGTTGCGGTCCAGCTCCACGTGGATCGTGACCGGCATGTTCATGGCCACCGCCGCTGCCCAGAAACGGTCGTCATCGGGCGTCGGATACGACTTTCCGCTTGGGAACGCGCCCAGGCCCACCATCTTGAAGCCCCGCTTGGCCGACCGCTCGAGCTCTTCGAGCATGTCATCCACATTGGTCCAGGGCATCACCGGCACGCCAATGAGTCGCTCGGGCGCCGCGCTGCAGTACTCTTCGGCCAGCCACGTGTTGTAGCCCTGCACCACCGCCTTGTAGGCTTCGTCATCGGGAATCGAGCGCCAGAGCCGCGGCCCCGTCTGCTGGCCCGGGAACAGAATCTCGGCCGATACGCCGTCCTTGTCTTGCTCCTGCACTCGCTGCTCGGGAGCCCCGGTGCCGGCAGTGCCTTCGATGCTCTGCCCGAACGGCACCCACTTGTCGCGGCCCTTGCCCCCGTACAGGTCTGATGATGGCTTCACCAGCGGCCGTCCCTCGATGGAATAGGCGTCGGTGCCATCCGGCAGGTGGAGTACTTTTGGTGCTCGCTCCCGATGCTTGGCATCGACCCGGTGCGTCCACCGCGCTGGATTTATCTCGAGATGTGAATCCCCCGAAATGAAGGGATATGAGCCGTCCATCTATCCTCCTGTTTTTCTTTCGTCAGCTTTCAAACCTTGATCTTAGCGTCGAGCTCCTGAGCAGCCGCGAACGCCGCCGGCTCCGTCAGGATCGGCGCTGCATGCACGTCTTCGAGTCGGTATTGGGCGCTGCCGATGATCGTAGCCGTTAACAAGTGCTCTGGCTCCTGCACCCCGAAACCCAGTCGATTGAGCCGCTGGTGGATGGCGCGCCCCAATGCCGGCCCCAGGTCGAGCCCTAAATCCGGTTGGCTGCCGTACAAGTGAGCAGCCGCCCCGCCCGAGAAGCTGGCGCCGTTGGGTCGATCCGGCAAATCGAGCGATGCCCCCACCAGTAGATGCCGCGCGAGGGGTTCCAGCGGGCGGCGTTCGATCAAATTCAACAAGGACTCCGCCAGCTCGTCCGCCAGCGTCTTTAGGTCGCTGCCCGAGGGCTCAACCCCCTCCTCCAGAGCAACCCCGGCTGCCTCCGCGACTGCCCCCAGAACCGGTTCGAAGTGCATCAATTTTCCGGTCGCATCGAGCGTGAGTAGGCGAGGCCCGATCCGAATCGTTGCCGTCTGGAGGATCTCGCCGCCCCGACAGAGTGCCAGCCGCGACATCGTGGCTCCGATGTCTAGGTTGATGATCGTGCGCGGCTCTCCATGCGGATCGAGCGAGCGCGCTACCGCGTCGGCTCCGTAGGCTGCCAGCGCCGCCGCCAGGTGCGGGCCCGCCGCGACCGATTCAAATCCCGACTCCGCAAGCGCTCGCCGGACTTCCCCAGGCTGCTCGGCGGCCGGCCCGGTAAGCACCGCCAGCCGCGTATCAGCCTGGTCGAGGGAGACCGGTGCCTCGCTCCACAGTTGCGGCAACAGGGCGCGCAAGGCAGCGACGTCCAGGTTCCCATTGGCGTAAGGCGTGGCCAGCACCGGCGAACGGAACAGCACTTGCCGCTGCGCCACTCGCAGGTCCTCATGGCCGTGACCGTACGAAGCCAGGATCAGCCGGCACGCCAGCAGCTTCGTCGTAGCCGACCCAACATCCAGCCCGATATGAGTCAGTGCGACCCGGTCCGGCTCATCTCCGTGTCCATGGGTGTGCGCTCGCTCGTGCGCGTGCTCTTCGGCAACGGCGTGAGGATGCTCGTGCTCGTGTGGATGATCATGCGGATGGTCTTGGTCATGACTGTGATCGTGATCGTGGTAGTGGGGATCGTCATGCTCATGTTCGTGATCATGGCCGTGGTCATGCTCATCGTGCTCGTGCCCATGATCATGATCGTGGGCATGCTCGTGTGGATGCGCTTCCAAGCCCGATCCTACTCCGCCAGCCGGCGCCGGCCGCCTGCCGCCGCTAGATCGGCCGTATCTACGAGTTCACGGGGCTCTTTCTCCCAGTAGTTGTGCCAATCCACGTCGCTGGGCAGGAGCACGTCGTTCCGCACGAAGAGGTGCTCCAGGTGGTTCTGGCTCGGGTCCCGAATCACGTGTGGCGGATCATGGCCCTCTTGCACGTCGCGAATCGCATCCAGCAGCACCTTCCGCGATGCCATGATTCCGCCGTCCGTATACCCGAGGTGCTCCTCGGTTCGGTCCTGGATATTCCCGGGGCCTTCGGTCGCGCAGGTATCGTGCACCACGAAGTTGGCGCCCATGCCGATGAAGCTCTTGGCCTTCATCTCTTCGCGATCCTGTTGATATCGATTGGCCTTGTTGCGCACCAGGTAATAGCCCTCCGTCCGATCCGCCTGGCCGGCGCCTGGAATCGCCGACTGCCAACGTGCAGGCCCCGCCGAGCGATGGAACGAAATGCCGAATCGCCAGTGGTGCTCGTCGTCGATGGGCACGTGCCAGTTCACGCTATAGCCGTCGCGATGGCCGGCCACCGCCGCGAAGTTGGGCAGCACAAAATTCGTGACCCGCACGTAGTTCTTGTCTACGCCACCCGGGCGGACCGCATAGATTCGCACTCCAAAGTCCGTCGTTTCGGTCTCGATGTGCGGCGACGTGTACTGGCCATTCAGGAACTGGCGGATGCCCGCCTCGGTATCGTCCACCGCCAGCCGATGGAGAAACGACAGATGCGACGGGTCCAGGTTCCCCTCGTTCCCCTGCAGATAATTTGAATCCTGGAAGACTTTTGAAGAGCCGTGTTGGCCTTCCGGCGCCTCTAGGAACTCGTACGCCGGCAGCAGCGGCGGCGCGCCCGGCCCTAGGTAGGCGAAGATCACGCCCGCCTTCTCGATGCACGGATACGCCGGGTGCTGAATCTTCTCTTGGAACGTACTGCCCGCGGGCTCGCCGGGCTGTTCCAGGCAGCGGCCGCGAGCGTCGTACAGCCACCCGTGATAGATGCACCGCAGGCCGCCATCTTCGATCCGGCCATAGCTCAGATCGGCCCCCCGGTGCGAGCAATGAATCCCCAACAGGCCAGGGCGGCCCTGGTCATCGCGGAACAGCACGAGGTCCTCCCCGAGAAGTCGAGTCGGCACCGGTGCGCGGGCCGCCAGCTCCTCGACCAGCCCGGCTGGCTGCCAGTAGCGGCGCATCAGCTCGCCCATCGGCGTGCCCGGCCCCACCTGGGTGAGTAGCTCATTCTCTTCGCGCGATGTCACTTCGGCTGCTCCTCATTGAATCAGGCCAAATATAGTGCCCGGCAGGCAGACCGGGCCAATGTAGCTGCCGGGCGCGTCGGGTCAAATCCGGATCAGATCGGGCGCAAGAACTGAGTTCCGGATCGCACTAGGAAATCTCGTGGTCAGGCGGATAAAAAGTCGCGCACGATCCGGTTGACTCGTTCGAACTGATCGATCTCCACCCAGTGGCCGCAGTTGTCGAAAATGTGCAGCTCTGCCCCCGGGATCTTCTCCTGGAGCAGCAGGCCGCGAATCGCGCCGCCATTGTCGTTGCGGCCCCACAACATGAGGACTGGGATGCGGAGCGCGTGCAGCTCGTCGTAGATCGCGGTGTGTCATTCGTCGCCCGCGTTATCGAGCTGCGCGAAGTAGTTGCCAGGCCAGGCGACCGCGGACGTCTGCAGGAGAAACTCCGGATGGTCGAAGTCGGGGAGGAGCGGGAACTCTGGCGCCCCGCCCTCCCCCCGATAGAGCGTGAAGTCCTCGCCCATGATGCGGAGGGGAATTGCCCGCCCCGGCGCCAGGTCGGACGAACGATGCACTGGCTGCCAGAACATGCGCAGATAACGTCCGCCCAACGTGCCCGGCCCAGTTCGCGCACAGTCCTGGTAGCTGACGCGGTGCGATCGCGGCGCGGCCAGAACTGGCTCGACTTGAGGTTCGAGATCGTCGGTCATCAGCGTCTCCCGGCGGCCACGAGACTGGGTGCAGTTTAAAGGGGCGAACCAGGATAGGAAAAGCGACCCTGACCAGGCGCCCCGGCTTATCAAAAAGCCGTCTCGATTGGCCTCCCTCGTAACCGGGCTTCGGGGACAGGCGTTTTAGTGGACAGAATGCGACCCTTCGGTCCTCGTTCGCTCCGCAATTCTCCGATGAGATAACGCATGCGAAATGGTCCCCCCGCCCGAACCCCATTCGAGGTCTGGATCGAGCGTAAACGGGACCAAACCGTCCGCACATTGCGATCGTTGTTCCAGGACCTCCTCCAGAAGAATCCCTGGCTCGAGCGTCAATGGGATTTCACCGTCCGCACCTCTCGGGCTCTCTATCAGGATCTGCTTCGCCAGTTCCCGTGGCTGGCGGACTTTGTGGACGAGGTACGCAGTCGAGTCCACGCGTCTCCAATGACCATCAGGGTAGCCCGCGGCCTGCTCCTCGCGGCCTTCGTGCTGCTAGTTGCCAGCAGTGTCGCGGGCGCGGCAGCAAGCGTTCCGTTCCGTTCTTCTATGAGCCGGGCGGTCAACGGCGGCGAGGTCCAGATCACGGACCGGAACGGCGAAATGCTCTACACATTCGCGGGACCTGAAGGCGGATTCCGCATCCCCGTGGCTCTCGATCAGATCTCGCCCAACCTCGTCAACGCCACCGTCGCGACTGAAGACGCTGACTTCTACACGAACCCCGGTGTGAATTTCCGGGGGCTATTGCGCGCCTTCTACGAGAACGTAGCCTTCTGGAACACCGGCGGTTTACTGCGTGGAACCGGCGGCAGCTCCATCACCCAGCAGGTCGTCAAGAATCTCCACGTATACGAGACCTCGCCCACCCGCACTCCGATCACCAAAGTGCGCGAGATCATCGGTGCGCTCACCCTCGCTCGTTTGCACAGCAAGG
>DASXTD010000194.1:0-2024 GCA_036505655.1 Chloroflexota bacterium | reverse complement strand
CCGCAGCCAGGACAGGTCATAGTATCCCGCCGGTCGACGGGGAAAGACTCGATGGTTGGTTCCGTTGGGCCTTGGACCACGCTCGTCAACCTTCCTCGCCTGTTCTGGGCTATGCCGCTACGTTGTAACCGGTGACGCATTGAGCCGTCGAAGCGGCACCATGCGAGAAGCACTTTGCAGGGCGGATGGGCGGGAACTCATTAGAATAGGCCGATCCTTCGGTGGGAGTCGGCGCGGATGAGCAGCAGCGAGCGGAGCGGTCTCGGGGCTCATGACCCGAGTCTGGGACAAGTAAGGGCCGTCAAAACAGAGTCGAGCTTGGTCAACCAGGCGATCCTGGCGGCGCTGGAAGCTAAGCGGCCGGCTGACTTGATCACCGTGGTGGCGGCGGAGCCTGATGGCGAGTTGCCGCTCGGCGCGAAGATGCTCATCGAACGGGAGGGCGCCGAGTTCGGCGGATTCGGGATCGACGCTCTCGACGGGGCCGTGCGGGCGGACGCGCAGCGCATCCTGAGCGAGGGCAAGAGCCAGGTCGTCACGTACGCGGTATCTGGCCCGCGGGGCGAGCTCCAAGTAGATGCCTTCCACGAGCTATTGGAGCCCCAACCCCAGCTCATGATTCTGGGCGCGGGCCACATCGCGGTGCCCCTGGCGTCGTTCGCGCATTTGTTGGGCTTTGAAGTGGTCGTCATCGATGACCGCGATAAGTATGCAAATCGGGAGCGGTTCCCGGAGGCGGACGAGGTGATCGCTGCCGACTTCGGCGAGACCGTGCAGAAGCTGCTCATCACGCCATTCACGTACCTGGCCATCATTACCCGCGGGCACACGTTCGATGAGGAGGCGCTGCGGGTACTGCTGCGCCAGGAGCCAGCCTACATTGGGGTGATCGGGAGTCGCCGGCGGGTGGAGACCGTGCTGCGCAAGCTGGCTGGGGAGGGATACGACCGCGAGCGCTTGAGCGCCGTGTACGCGCCAATCGGAATGGATATCGGATCGGAAACGCCCGAGGAGATCGCGCTCTCGATCATTGCGGAAATCATATCCGTGCGTCGTGGCGGGAGCGGCCACTCCCTTTCCCGCCAGGGCCGTCCTATGGCATTTTGAAGCAGGAGGAATTTATGGCGGAGTCCAATAATCTAGCGAAGCTGTTGAAAGACGCGCAGAAGAGAGCGGCTGGCGGCGAGCGCGGGGTGACGGCGACCATCGTGCGCACGCGGGGCTCGACGCCGCGCGAAGTGGGCGCCAAGATGGTGGTATTCGAGGATGGACTGCTGATGGGCAGCATCGGCGGTGGCTGTGGCGAGGCCGACGTCTACCAGGAAGCGCTGATCGCGCTCGAAGAAGGACGGCCGCGGTTGATGCATGTCGATCTGACGGCCGACGAGGCCGAGGAGAGCGGGGACGTCTGTGGCGGCATCATGGACGTCTTTATCGAACCGCTACTGACCACAAAAGGCTGAGTACTCGTCCCGGACGCTTTTCTCTCATATGTTGGAAATTCGCGTAGCATTTTTGCCCCTTCACTGCGTTGTTGATAGGGGCAGGAGGTCGAGACCTTAAGGGTAAGTCCCTTATATCCTCGACTCGAGCCGCCACCGATAACTTGAACTGAAATGAACGGCAATCAGTGGTGGTAGCGTTGATTAGTGGGCTAGAATGGCCAGTTGGCACAATTCGCGGAAGTGGCTCAGTGGTAGAGCATCACCTTGCCAAGGTGAGGGTCGCGGGTTCGAATCCCGTCTTCCGCTCCTTCCCAAGCGGGCCTACTCAGGGAGGGGAAGGCCCGCTTTGTCGCCCTGAGGCCCCAACGGGCACCATCCCGCTGGGCGGATGTTTGGAGTCCATGAAGGTCGAAACACAAGAACTTGCTGAAAGCCAGGTCTCCCTCAGCTTCGAGGTGGAGTCTGACCGTCTCGAACAGGCGCTGAATGCCGCCAGCCGACGGGCAGCCGCGCGAGTCAACATCCCCGGCTTTCGGCGCGGCAAGGCTCCACGCGCGCTCGTCGAGCGAGTGATCGGTC
>DASXTD010000193.1:0-4103 GCA_036505655.1 Chloroflexota bacterium | reverse complement strand
CGGAGCCAAGCGCAGGAGGTCCCTCGCTGTGCTCGGGATGAGGATCAGATGAATCATGCCGATCGAGTCTGGGAGATCGAATTGCCGAATGGCTCGCTGAGCTCGTCGACTCGCTCCGGCGGGAGGAAGAGTCCCGAGGGGCCGACGAGCTTCTCCACCCGGAGCATGTCGTCGGCGATGGTCTCTCCCTTGATCTTTTTCTGGAGCAAGAGGATCCCATACATCAGCCCCTCCGGCCGAGGCGGGCAGCCGGGGACGTAGACGTCCACTGGAATGATGGTGTCGATGCCCTGGACCATGGAGTAATTGTCGAAGATGCCGCCGGTTGAGGCGCACGCGCCCATCGAGATCGACCACTTGGGCTGGGGCATCTGATCCCAGATCCGCCGGATGACGGGGGCGAGCTTGAAGGGCAGCCGGCCGGCGCAAATGAGCACATCGGCCTGCCGGGGCGAGAAGCTCTGTCGCTCCATTCCGAACCGCGCGATGTCGAACCGGCTCGCCGCAGTAGCCATGTACTCGATGGCGCAGCAGGCGGTGCCGAAGGGCATGGGCCACAGCGAGTTGGCGCGGGCCCAATTGGTGAGAAAGTCGAGCCGGGTGGTGACCCAGTTGGGCGATATCGAGGAGACCGTGGTCACCTCATCGGCCCGGTTCTCGGTGGCGGGATTGCTCAATCCCATTGCAGTGCTCCGCGCTTCCACATGTACACGTACCCCACCCCGAGGATGAGGATGAAGACGAACATCTCGATGATCAGGAGCCCGGCTATCGAGCTGAGTTGCCGGAAGGCCACGGCCCAGGGGATCATAAAGACGGTCTCGATGTCGAACACGATGAAAAGCATGGCGACCAAGTAGAACTTGACCGAGAAGCGCGCCCGCGCGTCGCCCAGCACCGGCATGCCGGATTCGTAGGGAGCAATCTTGGTGGCAGTTCGCCGGTAGGTCGAGAGGATATGGGAGACGCCCAACATGAGGATCGCGTTGGCGACCACAAACACGATCAGGAGCAAGAGTGGGACATAAGGCTGGAGCATGCGCGTCGACATCTCGCTTTAGTGAAACTTTTCACTTGCTGGAGGAAGTTAACCGCCATCCCAACGTGATTCAACCAGCGGGGAAGCGGGGTAAGCGGGTAGGACAGTAAGCGGGTACGCGGGTAGGGCGGATAGGAAGGTAGGCGACTGCGCCCCGCTGAAACCGCTGGCGGTCCCCACTATATTCCGCCCCTGTTCTCGGGCAGCCGGATTTGCTTACCCGCTTACCCGCCTACCCGCTTACTCCCTGAGGAACATGTCCATCAAGTCCGACCGTTGGATCCGTCGCATGGCCCGTGAGCAGCGGATGATCGAGCCGTTCGTCGACGGGCAGGTGCGCGAGGGCGCCATTTCCTACGGCGTCTCGTCGTACGGGTACGACATGCGAGTCGCCCCCGAGTTCCGGATCTTCACCAACGTCCTCTCCGCCATCGTCGATCCAAAACACTTTGACGATCGCAGCTTCGTCCAGTTCGATGGCGACGTCTGCATCGTGCCACCCAACAGCTTTGCCCTGGCACGATCGGTCGAGTACTTCCGGATTCCCCGTAACATCCTCACTATCTGCGTGGGCAAGTCCACCTACGCCCGCTGCGGCATCATCACCAACGTCACGCCGTTCGAGCCCGAGTGGGAGGGCTACGTGACCTTGGAGATCAGTAACACGACCCCGCTCCCAGCCAAGATCTACGCCGATGAAGGAATCTGCCAGGTGCTCTTTTTCGAGGCGGACGACGACGACATCTGCGAGACCAGCTATGCGGACAAGAAGGGCAAATACCAGAAGCAGACCGGAGTGACGCTGCCGAAGCTCTAAAGATGAAGGACCGTATGCGCTACGCCGTACTGACAGTTCTCCTGATGGTCCCGCCACTCACCTCGCTTTGCGCGACAGAGGCCGCAGCGCAACAGCCCACCTCGCCCACGCCGGTGAAGCCGGTGCAGCCCGTGCGCCCACTCGCGTTGCCGACCCTCCGGCCTCCAGTGGCGGATACCGGGATCTTCAGTCCAGTCCCGCTGCCTCCGGGCAATGAGGTCCGCCGGCCTGACGGCGCTCCGGGACGAGGCTACTGGCAACAGCGGGTCGACTATTTGATCCGAGCTACCCTGGATACGGCGGCCAAGCGGATCAGCGGCACCGAGTCTATTCGCTACACCAATAACTCACCGGACAGCCTGCGCTTCGTTTGGATGCAGCTGGATCAGAACCTGTTCCGGCCGGGTAGCACGGGGTCGCTGCTCTTCGCGTCGCAAAGCCGCTTCGGCGGCGCGGGATTCGAGGGCGGCTTCGAGATCGATAGCGTGGTGCAATGCGCGGACGCGGGTCAGCGGGTCGCTGGGACCGGTGCGGCCCCCAGAAAACGGCGCGCGAAGCCGGCCACTACCCCGCTTCCACGCTGTTCCGCCGGCCCGCTGAAGACGCGGGTCGACGATACGATGATGTACGTCGATCTGGCCGCGCCCATCCCCCCGGGGGGCACCACTGCCTTGGAACTGGGTTATGGGTTCAACATCCCTGAGCATGGGGCAGACCGGATGGGGCGCGATGGAAGTCTGTACGAGATCGCCCAGTGGTACCCCCGCATGGCGGTGTACGACGACGTGCACGGCTGGAACACCGACCAGTACTTGGGCCAGGGAGAGTTCTACCTGGAGTACGGCAACATCGAGTACGAGGTCACTGTTCCGGCGGGGTACATCGTCGCAGGAACCGGCGTGCTGCAGAACCCCGCCGATGTGCTCACCCTCACTCAGCGTGGGCGCCTCGCGACCGCTCTCAAGTCCGACACGACCGTCCACATCGTGACCGACACGGAGCTGACCTCGGGGGCGGCCCGCCCCGCCAAGGAAGGCTCGCTGACCTGGCGCTTTCGGGCGGAGAACGTGCGCGACGTGGCCTGGACCGCCTCGCCCGAATACCTCTGGGATGCTTCCGGTTGGGAAGGCGTCCTGGCCCAGGCGTACTACCGGCCCTCGGCGACGGACGTCTGGAAGGACGCGGCCAAAATGAGTCGCTTTTCCATCCAAGAGTACAGCAGCCGCTGGTTCAGCTACCCTTACCCTCAGATCTCGGCGGTGGAGGGGCCGGTGTCGGGGATGGAGTACCCCATGCTGGCCATGGAGGCCAAGGGCGATAGCGGCCCCGACCTGTACACTGTTCTCACCCATGAGATCGGGCACATGTGGTACCCGATGGTGGTAGGTTCGGACGAGCGCCGTTATGCCTGGATGGACGAAGGATTCAACACCTTCATCAACGCGTTCTCCGAGGAGGACTACTGGAAACAGGACAATTCCGCGATCCGGCAGCGCGAGCGCCAGATGGTGCTGGACGTAGATCAGATGCCCACCGCCCAGCCCATACTGACGCCCGCGAATCGCTACAAGACCAGCAACAACCTTCTCAGTCTGGCCTACGTCAAACCCTCCATCATGCTGCTTGCGCTGAGGAACAAGGTGCTCGGCGAGCAGGTCTTCGATAGCGCCTTCCGGGAGTACACCCGCCGCTGGGCCTTCAAGCATCCGCAACCGGCGGATTTTTTCCGCACCATGGAGGAGGTCTCGGGTCGTGATCTCGCCTGGTTCTGGCGAAGCTTCTTCTACACTACCGCCGCGCTCGACCAATCGGTCGAAGGCGTCAAACAGGAACCCGATGGCTCAGCCCAGGTTACCCTGGTCAACCTGGGAGACGCAGTGATGCCGGTCGAGCTGGAGCTCGGCTTCGAAGACGCGACCACCGAGCGGCTGAAGCTTCCGGTGGAGATCTGGTACGGGGGAAATCGATACATGTATGAGGTCAAGCCCGGCAAAACCATCGTGAGCGCGCGAGTCAATCCGGACGGCACCTTCCCGGACGCGGTTCCCGCCAACGATGTCTGGAGGCGTCCTGCGACGACGGCGACACCTTGAGACAGGTAAGACATTTGGCCGCAGCACACCCGCTGCGCAGGTACCCGAACGCAGATAAGCGCAGATAACAGCAAACCCAAGCCACGGATGAACACGGAAAAAGACGGATTGTTCCGGTCCGGTATAAGACTCCTCTTCAACACCAGGACCTGAG
>DASXTD010000192.1:0-7485 GCA_036505655.1 Chloroflexota bacterium | reverse complement strand
CGCTGAGACCGCCCCGATGCGGTCTCGGGGCAACGTCCCCTGGGCGATCTTGCTCCGCACAACCCGGCGGACAGCAGCATCGTTCATCTTCGCTCCTCGACGAACGCGCCCAGAGACAGCGCACGTGCATTCGGAAGGGGGAACCTCGGAGCCAGATGCCACGGGCTGCGACGTCAGGATACGCCAACCGGAGAACCCGCAGGAGGCTACTAGACTATACTCCTCTCAGCCGGGGGTCTTGCTACGTTGCCGAGGTTAGCGTAGCGTCCTACTCGCATCCAGCCCTGTGGATTGCCGCTAATACGGCTTACATCGATAATGGCTGGAAGTAGAGCTGCGCTCATGCAGCACCTTCCGGAGGGTTTCCGCCCTGCGGTTGGACCTTCCGGGGTGGAACGACCGTAATCAACGCAACTCCTCGATCTTCAAGGCGACTCACGCAGTGGCCGGTCACGAGAGACCGCGAGTCGAGGTGGTTTGATTCCTGGCTTTGGGTTCGCTGTATCGGACTCGCCCGGCGGGGTCCCGCCGTCGCTGAGGTAAGATTTGTGAGATGCCCAGGAACGGAGCCGCGAACACAGAGACGTGCCGGATGTGCTCCAAGACGGCAGTGTTGGAGCAGGGCCATGTAGTCCCGTCGTTTGTCTTTCGATGGCTGAAGGAGACTGCGGCCGTCCCGTACATCCGCACCGGCAAAAACCCGAACCTGCGCGTCCAGGACGGCTGGAAGCGGCGCTGGTTCTGCCGCGCCTGCGAGGAACAGATCGGGCGCTTCGAGCAGGCGTTTGCCAAGGAGTTATTCCCACTGGTCGTGACGGAAAAACCTGCGCCGTACCGACACGGCCCCTGGCTCTCCCAGTTCATCGCCTCCGTCGCGTGGCGTGCCGTGATCTTCCAATCGGAATACAGTGACGCTTTCGACTTCTTCACACCCGAGCAGAAGGCCCTGCTTCCGCAGGCTCTCGAACAGTGGAGGTTGTTCGTTAGCGGAGAAGCCCAGACGCCCGGGGTACACGAACTGCACTTCATGCCGATGGGCATGCTTGCGGACTGTCAGGGGGACCGGACACTGCCGCCCAACATCAACCGGTACATCCTGCGGGCTGTTCAGGTCCATGTCGCGGCCCACGCGAGGGAGGCGTTCGCATTCGTGAAGATGGGGCCTGCCCTGGCGCTCGGCTTCATTCAGCCTCCACCGCCAGGCATATGGGAAGGAACGCGCGTCTCCCTTGGCGAAGGACAGGTAGGGGGCGACATGGCCGCCCCGGTCGAGTTCCTCGACTACATCATCGAGCGAGCAGAGAAAATGCATGCTTCGCAACAAGGCCGATCCGCCCGCCAGAAAGAGAAAATCCGGGAGGCGTTCATGTCGAACCTGGATCGGGCCGCAGCCTCTGAGACGTTTCGCGCGGTTCACGCGGACGTAGAGAGGTTCGGCATCGAACGCGTGTTTCCGTCCGAGAACGAAGACGCTGGCAAAGCGAAATAGGGTCGCCCGGACGGTCGGGACCATCTACGCCGCCTTGACGATGCCCGAGAAGGGGATTACAAAATCAGGCGAGTCACCCCGGAGGCAGAAACACCCGGCGCGTCATCCCCCGTTTCTTGCGCTAAGAGGGCCTGTCCAATTCTGCGAGTAAGTTCCGCTGGTGTCTTAGTCATGTCGCTTTTCCGCCGAGTCTACTTAACCGAAATTGCCGATATGATTGGCGAAAACGTGGCCGCGACCAAACACGGGTTCAAATCCTGATCTCGAACCTGAACTCGAGGGACCTGTTTGCCGGAAAGTGGTTGCGGGCCCCCGCAACCATGAACGGCGAGGGGTTAGCGGACGCAGGAGCCGCTAGCCCCTTCGTTTACCCAGGAATTACCTAGGAATTGAGTTTGCGGTCAGCCCGCCTGCTTCGGAACGCGCCGGTTTCGCTACGCACAGAGACACTCATCGAGCGCGGCGTGTGTTGGCCCGGTCCATCGGATTCGCCTACACTGGGAGGGATGACGACCCCCAGCGCTTCGGGAGGGAACCGGCTGCCACGCGATGCAGCGGGGCACCTCGATCTCAACGAAGGCACGGGCGGCATCATCGCCATGTGTTCCTGTGACGGGTTCCTCGAAGTCTACAAGCAGGACCTGACGTACCGCATTCAGACGCCCGAAACGATCGATCCTGACCGCATCAACCCTCACACGCCGTTCGTGGCCGCTGTCACCGACAACGTCGGGTCCTCAAATCCTATCGTTGCCCGCGTGCTGCTCCAAGGTCTGGAGATCCTTAACGGCGCCGTATTCGACCGACCTATCGACAAGGAGGCTGTTATTCGCGAGCTTCACGCGATCAAAGAGGCACTCGTCGCCTGTTACAAGGTCTCTGAACGCGTCGTCTCCCACGTTGCCCGCGTCGTCGACGACGGGGAGAAGCATGGGCTATCGGGCGATGATCGAGGCTCCCTTAATCCATTCCCTCAGGTGCCCGACCTCGAGGCAGACGCCACAACCTTTTTGATTCATGCAAAGCGGGCTATCCGGCGCATTTCGCAGTTGCCGTCGATCTTCTTCTCGGTTCCCCGCGACTCCGATTTCGATCATCTCCTGAAACGACTCGAAAAGGTTGCCGCGGCACGGGCAATGATGAAGTTCGTCCGAGACAACGCGCCGGGGATCCGGTATCTGTCTGAGCTCCGGAACTGCCAGGAGCACCCGAAGAAGGGCCGGCACACGATGATCGACAACTTCAAGGTCTTGCCGAACGGTTCAGTGGCCGTTCCGATGTGGTATGTGTCGGGCGAGACCCCGCGACCCGTCGCTGTTGAGATGCGCGGGGCCATCGAATTCCTGATCATGATGGCCGAGGCCATGCTGATCCACCTGGTGATGGCCTGCGTGATGAAGAACTTCCCATTCGTTATCCAACCGATTGAACCAGTCAATCCAACCAATCCGATGAAGTATCGGATTTCTGTCGACATGAAGCAGCTGAACGTCGATTCGCCGCGGCCGCCTGAAAACACTTCGTAAGATGGATGGGAGGCAGGCGCGTGGAGGAACCGGCCTCCAGGCAAGGGGCTTACTTCACCAGGGCGTGGAATTGCGGCGGTATGTGCTCCCATTCTGCTCCCCATGACAGCCCGAAACACGGGAAAACGAGACTGGTTCAAATCCAGCCCCTGCACCCAGCCAGATCAAGTAGTACCAAAAGGGGGTCGTCTATGTGCTGTTAGAGCTTGGTTGACAGTTCAGAGCCGCTCAAGGCGATGCCTCGGCTGGCGAGAATATCCAGGTAGGCGTCAACGCATGCGTCAAAGGTCTTCAGGAGCAGTTGGAAGGCGGGCTCGATAAAGGCGACAAGCTGGGCGGTCGTATACTTTGGTGTGTCGCCACCGCCGACGCCGAGGTAGAAGCTGCCGTCCGAGGTTGTCTTCCAGCGCTTCTTTCGATGGTACAAGAAGCCCAGCCCGTAGATCGTTGGCGGCTGAGCGTGAACCCACTCGTTTCTGTACGTCACCGTGCTGTTCCATGATTTTGATCCCGCAAGTGCCTTGAGGGTCTTCGATACGGGAAGGGATTTCTTTGTCTTCAGAAGGAAGTGCCCTACGACGGACTGAAGGCTTGTCCTAGCGGGTTTTCGAAATGGCTTTAGCTGCGCTTCTGGGATCTGGAACATAAACACTAATGCGTTGGCGATGTGCTCCGCAGCGGAGTAGAGCCGGAGTGCAACATCATCTGCGTAGTAGCGTTCGAACCAGACAGCAGCCATGGGCTCGGGAGGGGTGGTCTTTTCTCGATAGTAAATGCCATGGGCATGGAACTCGAACAGCGCGTGTCGGACGCCGGCGAGAGTATGAGCCGCATCGACGAAGCAGACAGCAGCGATTGGGACGTCGCTGTCGCGTGGAAACTTCATGGTTATCACGTCGGGAGAGAGAGGCAGAACACGATCGAGTCTTGTTAGCGCATCAGGGAGGGCCGCATTGATAGAGTTCAGAGTGGTCTCGTCTAGTAGCCCTCGGCTCATTGCCGGCTCCTCGGTGGTGGGTGGCAGAGCGTGACGGGGCCCCGCCGCCGCAGCAACTCTGGCCTATTAATCAGCAAGTTTCTGTCCGGAACGTTCATCGGTCAAATTCTATGACAAATAGCTAATAGTTGAGATCAATCCAGTAAGAAGTGGGCACCGTGTAGCATTCAGCCCGCATTTTCGATTTGAAAGGTGAACGAACCGGGCGATAATCGCTCAACGCCCGCATGAAACGCGGCTCTCGGGGGCTCCTCGCTGGCACGGAGGGCACCACCCAATGGGTGACGCGAAAGCTGGCCCGGTTCGCCTCTCGTTCAACCCCCAACTCCGCGTCGAGTTCCATGGCCCGACGGTGACCTCTGACGCCGGGCTACTGTTGCCCCGCGAGTTGGACGAGCACCTCGGCCTGAGTGCCCTGATCGACCGGCACCTCAGCGATCCCCGCAGCGGACACAACTACCAGTTCGCCCTGCCGGATCTCGTTCGCCAGTCTCTCTATAGCCGCCTGGCGGGGTACGAGGACACCAATGACGCCGAGCGGCTGGCCGAAGACCCGACGTTTCGGATGCTGGCCTCGCGCGAGCGGCGGGAGAGCAGTATCGCGCTTACGTCCACCCTGCATTGGTTCGAAACGGAAGTCCTCGCGGAGGAGCGGAACTATCAGGGACTCATGCGCCTCAATACGGACCTGGTACAGCACGGCGGCTCGCCCGCTCGCGCGGCGGCTGATCCTGGATATCGACAGCTCCGAGAGCCCAGTCCACGGCGGGCAAGAGCAGTCGGCCTACAACGGCCACTTCGAGTCTGTCTGCTACCATCCCCTCTTCGTCTTCAACCACCACGGCGACTGCTTGACCGCCACGCTCCGGCCCGGCAACGTCCACAGTGCAGACGGGTGGGAGAAGACCCTCCTCCCTGTCATTGACGGTCCCAGGCTCGGAAGCAGACCGTCGTCGTCCGAGCCGACGCGGCCTTCGCCCTCCCCGCCCTGTACGAGGCACTGGAACGGCGGGACGTAGCCTATGCCATCCGGCTCCCGGCTAATCAGGTGCTGGAGCGGACGATCGAGGACTTGCTCACCCGGCCCCGGGGCCGACCCAGCTTCGCCCCACTGGTGCGGTATCGAAGCGTCCAGTATCAGGCCGTCTCCTGGGAGCGGCCGCGGCGGGTGATCGCCAAGGTCGAACACCATCTTGGGGAACTCTTTCCCCGGGTGGGCTTCATCGTCACCACGCTCACCGGGACGAACCGGGCCGTCGTCCACTTCTACAACGGCCGCGGGACGGCGAAACAGTGGATCAAGGCGGGCAAAGAAGCCACCCACTGGACTCGGCTCTCCTGTCATCGGTTCCGGGCCAACGAGGTGCGGTTGCTCCTCGGGGTCATCGCCTACAACCTCGGCAATCTCTTGCGTCGGCTGGTCTTGCCGTTCGCCATCCAGAGCTGGTCGCTGACGAGCCTCCAGCAGCGCCTGTTCAAGACCGGCGGGCGCCTCATTCGGCACGCCCGGTACTTCGTTCTCCAGCTGGCCGAGAGCTACTTGACATCGACGCTCTTTCGGCAAATCCTCAGGCGCATCGAGCGACTCGCGGGGCATCCGACGTGATCGAGCGGACGGGACACGGAGGAAGTGAGACGGACAGCTGGATCGACGCCGGCCGGGGTGTCTCTGAGGTGGGTCGTCAGGGGGGAGCAGACCCCGGAGCAAGCGGGCCAAGCAGAGCAGAATCCCGAGAAGCCCCCCTGTCATCTATTCCGCACCGGCGGAACGGCAGGCTGACGAGCGGCGGCTCGCTTGATGCCACCGGCGGGAGGAGAAATTGGCTCCATATCGGAAATCCCTGGTTAAACACCGGCTCACAAGGGGGCACTATGAAATCGCGAATTCTGCTTCTCAGCGTTCTTTGTCTCTGCTTCGTTCTATCGTATGGGGTCAATGCCCAACAAAGTAAACAGAGCACATCAGCCGAGCGAGTACCCGTGTACATCCCGCCGACCTCCCAAGGAGGTTGGAAAGTCACAGCCAAGGACACGCGTGGAGCATTTTCCATCGTAGAGTCCATCGTGAAGCCAGGAACGGCGGGGCCGGTTCCCCACAGGCATAGTCGTGAGGATGAAGTTTTCTATGTCCTGGAGGGGCAATATGAGTTCAGAGTAGGCGACCGTGTCATCTCGGCGTCTGCCGGATCATTTCTTTTCTTACCGAGAGGAATACCGCACACTTTCAAAAACGTAGGAACAACAACATCAAGGCATCTAGCGATCATCTCGCCCGCAGGACTCGAGAGATTCTTCGAGGAGCGAAATGCGTTGGGAAGAGAGTTGTCTACAACCGACCCCGCCTATCCGGACAGGTATAAGGTCCTCACCGAGAAGTATGGTCTAGAGTACAGCGCGGAGTGGTCCTTCCCGCCCAAAGCAGCAGAGTAGAAACGCACGCCGTGTCTAACTTCGCGCTGCTGCCGACGGGCCATCAGCGCCGCACGAGCGCAAGGGCTAGCGCGGGCCCGCGGCAGAGCGCAACGTTCGGCCTACATATCGCCGCCCACTTTCCGGCATCCGAGCACGCGCCGCCGTGGGGAGGAGAATCGAGTCGGTTATCTGAGCAGGAGTGGAGCTAAGGTCGTCGGAAAACAACAATTAGATTTAAGAGCTACGGCATTCCGGCTTGGGCTAAACCTCGAAGATCAAGCAGGTCGATTTCGGTGATTGCAGGCCCTCCGCTGCGCCCCCTGTATCTCAGCAGGTACAGCCGATGGATCGTTGCTCGGCTCGGTGCGCGCACGCTACAGAACGATAGGGGATGGTTGCATGACCCTTCGGCATCGGGCAACGGTGTACCCAGGCGGGCCGAGCACGCCCGCACTCCCGTTGTTCGCGAGGCCGGGTTTCCGGATTCAGTGTTGCGGGCCCTCGATTTGAACCGGCGACTCAACAAGACTCGGCTCAGCGCCAGTCGCACGATGGATGATGTTGGCTTCCGAGGTCTGCCCGCCCTATTGTGCGATCGGTCTGCGCTGCCTCAATTGTGATCCTGTCGATACCGCAGACTCCCGGACACCACGTATTCGCGGGAGTGCTCACACCTAAGGTGTTATCCCATCCTGAGCGTTCCTGGGCGCATTTGTCTGGCGGCGGTACAATGTCAGCGAGACTCATGAGCACTTCGCCTAGTATGTCCCCGCATGATTCATTCGCCACTGGTGAGCCGCCCGTCATCGGACGTCTGCCAGCGGGAGTGGAGTACACGCATGTCAAGCAGATTGTCCTCGGTTTGCCCGGGGCCCTCGATGTCCTCCCGTGGTTTACGAACCCGGAGGACGATTCATTGGGATGGTCTCGCCTTCGGAGGAAGACCTTTCGCGCCCTCGACCGTGTGCTCTTTCGGGAGGAGCAACGTCTCCTCGCCACCGCTCCCGAGGAGCGCGGCCGCGAGCACCAACTAACGGCCTTCCTCCGGCACCAGTTCATAC
>DASXTD010000191.1:0-6379 GCA_036505655.1 Chloroflexota bacterium | reverse complement strand
AAGGGTTTCTGGATTCCCGCTTTCGCGGGAATGACGGAGAAGGTCAGTTAATAGCGTTCGCCTTCGGGCAGAGGTTTGAGGTTGGCTTTAATCTGTTCTCTCGTTTGCACGTGGTGTTTGTAGAGGAAGAAAGGCCACGCTCGATATGGATTCTCCATACGATCCGCTATGCGGCCAGCATCCAGGTCCTCGAGCGGCCTGGGAGTGGTGAAGCTCATGAGAAGCAACTGGTCGCGGCAAGCGTTCTCGAGGCTGATCGTGCTGACACAGGTTCCTTCGATGCTGGGGCCGGTCGCCACAATGCCATGTCCGCGCAGAAACAGCGCGGGGAAGTCTCCCAGGCTGTGGACCATGCGCTCGCCCAGGGCCGGGGTATCGATATTGCGGCTGACGGGAAAGACGGGCACACCCTCGGCGAAAGCTCGCCCTTCGCGAGTACAGGGGACGAATCCACTTTCCAACGCCCCTACCAGGATCGTGTGGCGTGGGTGGCAGTGAACCACGCTGGTCACCTCGGGCCGGTGACGGTACACCGCGGCATGAATGTGGGTTTCGGAAGGGATCGGACCCTCACCGGCCAGACGCTTGCATTCTTTGACGTCGACTATGCAGATGTCCTCCGGGTCGGCCAGCGCGCCGGCGTATCGAGGGTTGATGAGGAAAGTCTCGGTCCCAGGGATGCGCACGCTCAAATGGCCAGAGCCATCCATGCAGCCTTCGCCAGTAAGGACGGCCAGACCGTCCACTATTTTTTGCTTTAGAGCCTCGATTGAAACCGTCTGGGTCATCTAGGGTGTACTCCTAACTGGCTATATCCCACTGCTCGGCGTTCCAGGCGTGGGTGGCGTCCGGGGCGCGCGGGTGCACGTTGGTGATGTGGTTGTTCACGAGGACTGACTCGACGGTGTAGAAGAGGCCCATTATGATGGCCTGATCGGTCAGGATGTGGATCATTTGCTTGGCGGCCTCGGTGCGCTGGGGCGCGGCCGGGGACTGGAAGTAGCGATCCAGGAGCGCATCGAACTCGCGGCTCTGGAAGCGCGAGATATTGGACCCGGTGTAGCCGTTGGCCGGCAAGGGGGCCTGCTCCGAGTAGAGATTGTCCAGGCGACCGAGGCCGTTGGGGCGCTGGGTCATCCACCAGCCCGGGAACGTCGAGATGAACTCGAAGTCCCGCTGGCGCTGAGTCGGTACGATGAATTGCTCCACGTCCACGCCGGCCTTTTGCCACTGGTCTGCAATCACCGGCACGAGTTTCTCTCGCAGGTCGTCGCCGGCGTTTGCCTTCAACTGAACGTTGAGCTTCTGGCCGGACCGGTCGACGAAGATACCGTCAGCCCCGCGGGTGTAGCCAAGCTCCTGGATGATCTGCGTCGCCTTCTGGGGATCGTAGTTGTACTTGACTACGGAGGTAGTGTCGATGTCCGCGAACCCTTCGTCAGTCGGTCGCATGTAGCTCTGCGCCACCCCACCCTGGCCGTGCATGAACACGTCAACCAGCTGCTGCCGCTCGGTCGCGTAGGTGAGGGCGCGCCGGAATTGTGGGTCCGTCATGACGCTCGGCCTGGGGTCCACCAGCTGCGGCCAGAGCTGGAGCCAGCTGTAGGGGGCGGACTCGACGTGGCCCTCTTTCCACTGGTCGCCAACCTGGAGCGCGAAATCTAGGGAAAGGCCTCGGCCGAGGGTAAAGTCCACGGCGTCCGCCAGAACACTGGAGGCGGCGGTCTTGATGTCGGGAATGAATCGGATCTCGATCTCGTCCAGCTTGGGGCGGCCCATCACGTACTGATCGTTGGCGGTGACGACCATGAACTGGTCGCGTTCAAAAGTCTTGAGCTTGAATGGGCCGAGCCCGACGAACTCATCCGTCCAGAAAGGGAGGCTGTCGTACTCAGACTTCTTGGTTTGATAGGCCGGTTGCAGGATGTGCTTGGGTTGGGGCATGGCCAGCAAACCGACCGACGAGAAGAGCCGGTGGGCATCGATGAAAGGCTTGCTCCAGCTCACGACGATGGTGCGGGGATCCGGAGCCTTCACATCGGTGATCAGGTCGAAAGCCCGGTTGCGGAACACCGTCACATCGGGGTCTTTCACGACCTGCATTGTGAACAGCAGATCGTCCGCTGTAAACGGAATGCCGTCGTGCCATTGGACGTTCGGTTTGATATGCCAGGTGGTCTCCATCCGACCATCGGGAAAAGTCTTCAAGAGGCCGTTATCCAGGGTGGGAACTGCCTCGGCCAGGCGCGGGATTTGGGCGCCCCGATTGTCCTCACTGGTCAGACCGGTGTGGACGATCTCCTCGAGCGCCTCGGAACCTGGCGGCGTGAACGCGCCACCGGAGCTGATCGCGTAGCTCAAAGCAAACGGCTGACCGTTAATGGCGGCTACCGCGCGCTTCTTCGCTGCTAGCGCCGCTGGGGACCCCTGCCCTGGAGTTTGGGGAGTCGTGGCCGGTGGGGCGCAGCTGATGAGAAGTCCTACCATGATCAGCCCCAACCCACCGAATCGCTTGATCGACATGCAATCTCCTTCGGGTGTTTTAGACGTGCACCGCCGGGCGGCCGGCGCCCACCGGCTCCCCGCGCTCATCGACCGGAATATTGAATAGCTCGGCAGCATTTAGTCCCATGATGCGGTCCTTCTGGGCCTGAGTGAGCAGCGAGTTGGCTACGACGTCGTCGATGCAGGATTCGCCCGCGCCACCCAGTCCGTGCGGGAAATCGATTGCCATCATGATGCGATCGGCGCCGTAGCGCTGGGTAACGTAGCCGAGAGTCTCCCTTTCGGTGCTCACGTTTGCAGCGACCCAAAACTGATCCAAATATTCGTGGGGGCGCTTCTTGATCAGTTTGTCCACTCCCTCGGCGTCATACACCTCCTGGAGCCGGTCCATGAGTGTCGGAAGATAGCCACAGCCGGTCTCCATGAGGGCGACACGGAGACGAGGGAACACGTCCAGGACGCCGCCGGTGATCAGTGAGCTGATAGCCAGGGTCCCCTCGTAGAGAAAGCCCAGGGAGTTGTCCAGGTGGTACTTGGTCAGCCGCTCCAGCCCCAGGAGCGTGCCACTCCGACTGGGGTGGAGAATGAGGGGGACGTTGAGCTCCTGGAGCTTCGCGTAGACCGGCCAGAGATCCGGCTCATCCAGGTTCCGCCCAGCCACCGTGGTGAACGTCGTAACGGCATGCAGACCAAGCTCGGTGATGGCGCGCTCGGCCTCTCGCACTGCGAGGAGTGGCGCCTGCATGGGAACGTGGGCCAGGCCGATGAATCGGCCCGGGAACTGTTGGAGCACGCGACTGATAGCGTTGTTGTAGCTCTGGCACACGCTCAGCGCGAGCTCGGGATCTACGTCGTAATGAAATGACTCGTTGGAAGGCACCAGCACCTGGAGGTCAATACCAAGCTGGTCCAGGAGCTGAACGCGGATCTCCGGCTCCCAAAAGCCGGGCCTCTGGTTCGCCCACTGGAACAGATTGGGCAGCATGTGGCGCTGGTGATGCGACATGCGGGCCTCCCGCTCCGGGTAAGTCAGGGCAGCACGGCCGAGCGCATCCCACCAGATCCGCGGTGCACGCTCGCCGAAACGAGGATCGACATCGTCAAAAACGTCTTTGGGAAAGAAATGGGAATCGCAATCAATCACGATCGACACGGCGCCCTCCTACGAATGTACCCATGAGAACGCGGGACCCTGAGCCGATCCTATCCGAAAACGCCCATGGCCCGTCAAGGACGGTCGGGGCTATGCTCGGAATTGGCTTGAGAGATAGAAAAACGAGGTGGGAACATGACCGCCGATTCAGAGCTACGCACTCAGCTCCTGGCGCTGCTGACTGGCGAGATGTCCCGCTCCAGCTTCGACGAGGTGCTGGAGGAGTTTCCGCTCGACCGCATCAACGAGCCCGTCCCGCATTCAGAGTACACGCCGTGGCGGCTCCTGGAGCACATGCGGATCGGCCAGCGCGACATCCTGGATTACGTGCGCGACCCGAAGTACGTCTCCCCGCCCTGGCCCCAAGGATACTGGCCGCCAGAGGGCGTTACTGCAGATCCAGCACAGTGGCGCGCGTCGTTAGAGGGATTCCGAGCGGACCTCGCCGCCCTGGAAGCCATGGTGCGCGATTCGAAGGTGGATCTTCTCGCCCCGCTGCCGCATGCGCCCACCGCGACGTTGCTGCGCGAAATAATCCTCACTGCCGGACACGTCGCGTTCCACCTGGGCGAGTTCGCCGCCATCCGTGAGATGCAGCAAACCTGGCCAGCCGGCCACCAGTAATTACTGGCTACGGACGAGGCTGGGGAGCAGCCAAGCGGCGCCGTCATGGCCTCGTCAGCAAGCCACGGCCTGGATGTGGCCATCCGTTGCGTAGTCGAGTAGCGCACGATCCCGAGTGACCAAACGGTAACCGAACTCGCGAGCGGTGGCAGCCATGATGCGGTCAGACGGATCGCGGGGCGGATTGCCGGGAAGAAACGACGAGCCGATCAGGATATTGGGCGACAGCTCGGCCAGGGCCATGCCTGGCACCGCGAGCAGCTGCTCGAACCAGATTTGGGGCCGGATTCGAAACCTGAGGCGGCCCCGGGTCACCAGCATTCCGACTTCCCAGGCGGTGATGGCTGACACGTACTTATCCAGTCCGGCCGCGTAGGCGGCATTCAGGGCCTCAGAGGCTGACTGGGCGATCGGTTCTCCGCTGTCGATCCAGATGACGGCGCAGGTGTCGAGGAGGAGGGGAGTCTCATCAGCCGTCAACGATCTTCGCCCACTCCGGGTCCGCCGGTTCCGTCAGATCGACTCCGGGCGCGATGGTAATAAGTCCTTTGTGGGCCCCGAACAGCGGGTCCCGCACAGGCTTTGGGCTCTCGGTAGCGGCCGTGCGGGCGTGGCCCCAGAGCGCGGTCGCCGCTTCGGCTACGCGCGTTGGCCCAACTTTGCGGAACACTACCTTCTGCTGCTCGAGATCGACCTGCTCGGTCACGTAGCCTGCATAGCGCCACTCCTTGGTGGCCACGTTGTTTTCCGGGTTATTGCTCCACCAGGAGCGATGGCGCATTGCACTCGCAGGCAGCTTGGTACCCGCCACGCGCTCGACATCCGCAAAGCTCATTTCAATGGACTCGCGATGCTCGGCGCTCAGGTAGGCCCCCAGGCGCTGGTATTTACTCATTTGATTGGCCTCACGTGGGTGTATGTTATACACTAACACACAGTCTCGGATAAGTGCACGTGCTAATCCGGCTAACGTCGGCCGAACTCGCGCTCTAATTGAGCGTGTGAGAGTAGGATGGCGGTGGGACGGCCGTGCGAGCAGGTCGCGCACAGATTCGCCTCATCGAGTTGGGCGAGCAGGGAGCGCATCTCTTCGCTCTCTAGATGTTGGCCTGCTTTGATGGCGGTCTTGCAAGAGAGCAGAACGGCCAGCCGCTCTCGCCAATCGGGGCCAGCGCCCTCGGCGTCGAGTGTTTCTAGCGTCTCCAGCAACGCGCGCTCGATGCCCCGAGCGGGAAGCGCTGCTGGAACCGCTCGCACCACGATGTCAGCATCCCCCAATGGATCCGCATCGAACCCCAAATTCTTGAGCGCCTCGGCATATTGGTCCAGCATGCCAGCTAACGCTCGGGGCACTGATACGAGAATGGGCTCCAAAAGCAGTTGGGAGCGCTCGCGAGACTGGAGCTGATGCTCGAGTCGCTCCAGCGAGACGCGCTCGTGGGCCGCGTGTTGGTCCACCAGGTAAAGCCCCGCTGATCCTTCACAGATGATGTAAGTCAGGCCTACCTGCCCCAGGACGCGTAGGGCACCGAGTCGCGGTCGCACCGGCACCTCTTTCCCCTGAAAGTCCGGGCCTGCAGCGCCGGGGCTGAACATCGAAGGAGTACCGGCGTCAACGCTCCAGATCGGTGGAGCGTCCGGCAGTTGCCGCTCCCCAAATTGGGGCAGACCGACGGTTTCCGCCAGAGTCGCCCGCACAGCTCGGTGAAGCGCGCTGAAGATCAGACGGTCCCGCTGCAGGTGCACCTCTCGTTTCGTGGGATGGACATTCGCATCCACCTCATCGGGTGGAACAGTTATGTCGACAATCGCCATCGGGTGCCGCCCCACCGGCGTGAGTGTTGCGTACCCCTCCTCGACGGCGAACCAGAGCGAGCGGGCATCCACCGGGCGTCGATTCACCGAGAAGAAAATGCCGTTCCGGCTGGCTCGATGGACTGACGGCTGCCCGATGGCTCCCGACAGCCCCACCGAGGCTAGCGTGCTGTCATCGAGCTCGCGGTCCTCGTGCAGAACCAGCAGGCCCAGGGCGATTTCACGCCCAAAGATGGCGGTGGCCGTATCCCGCAAGTCGCTCGTCCCGGGTGTGCGTAGCAT
>DASXTD010000190.1:0-3132 GCA_036505655.1 Chloroflexota bacterium | reverse complement strand
ATGTGGATCCTCGTCGCGATAGGCGATGCTGCGGCCGCCTTCCTGCAGATCCAGGTTGCGGCTCACGATCTCCTCGCCGGCGGCACCCTGACCCGGGCGAAGGCCGGTGGTGATGAGCGCGAGGATGCGGAGCGGGTCTTTCCCCACGCCGAAGTGCTGGTGGAACCAATCGCCTCCCCCGGGTGCGGCACTGACCAGGCCGCCGGGGACGTAATCCTGCCGTCGAACTTCGTCGCCATGCCCAGCCGCCCAGGGCTGTGTTCCTAGTGACGTCGGCCATGTGTAGGTGTAGCCGCGGCCGCCCAGGCAGATGAGCACAGCGCCTGAGGCGTGAGCGTGGGCCTTGGAGTAGCGCCCGCTGCCATGCTCGGCCAGGAAGGTGCTATTCCAGGTGGCGTTGCCGCCCATTTTGGGAGCGACGCGCCGGTAGCCGGGGCTGCGCTGGTTGTCGAGGGGCAGATACATGCGGGCGACATCGGGGATGAAGTTCGTGCGCAGCTCGGCGCGCTGACTGTCAGCGGAGGCGAGGATGTCGTCCTTGGGTTTGAAAAAGTCGGCATCGTCGGCATAGCGGTCCGAGAACGCGAACGGATTGTCGAAGATGAAGCGGTAGTTCTGGAAGATGTTGATCAGGTGGGGCGCGGTGGTGGCGCCCATCAGGAGCGCGGGCTCGCCGGTGGTGTTATAGAGGCGATGCCAGGCGTTGGCAGGCGGAGAGAACAGGCTGCCGGGCTGCCACTCGAAGATATGCTTGCGAGCGCTGCCCTCCTGCCATACCTCGGCGGCTCCGTGGCCTCCGATGACCAGGTAGAGCTCTTCGTAGAGATGCTTCTCCGGCTTAAGTGCCTGGCGCGCGGGGATCTCGACAACGTAGTGGCCTGACACGCCGTCGGTGCCGTCGGGCTGCAGGAAACCGCCTCGCCCGCCGGTGCGCTCCCAGGGCGCGAGGGTGAGCTCGCGCACGTCCCGGGCGCCGATGCCGCGGTACAGTGGGATGCCCTCCTGCTCCATGAAGCTTTCATAGGGCGTCGCGGCCCGCGAGTACTGCCTGACTCCGGCCCACCGCTCGTCGCCAGTCGGTTCTTCGAACTTCATTCTAAAAGACCCCTCCCCCGGCCCCTCCCCTGCGAGAGGAGGGGAGAGAAATTATCCTAGGGGCGCAGCGGTGCGCAGCCCCCAGGCCCCCCCTGGTATCGAGCGAGACCGAGTCCCAGTGGGCGATTGTAGCCATTCTTCGGCACCTATAATCGGTCTTATCAGGCCGAGAGGGCCCTCACCCCTCCCCCTCCCGCCGCCGCAGGAGAGGGGGAACAGCCGGCCGAAGGAAATGGGAATGCGCAAGGTAGTCATTACCATCGGCGTTCTTATGGCGATAGCGGGATCGATCTGGTTCCTCCAGGGGATCAACTTGCTGGGTGGCAGTCGGATGACGGGCGATCCGTTCTGGGCGGTGGTAGGCGGAATCACCGCAGTGGTGGGCGCCGGGGCCTCGCTGGTTGTGTGGCGGATGGGATCTCGGATGGTAGTCAAACCCTAGGATGCGCTATCGGGAGTTGGGTGCCACGGGCCTTGGCATCTCAGAGATTGGCTTCGGGTGCGGCGATACGGCCGGGCTGCTGACTGGCGGGCCGGCCGAG
The DNA here is from genome assembly GCA_036505655.1 of Chloroflexota bacterium. Classification (GTDB taxonomy): domain Bacteria; phylum Chloroflexota; class UBA6077; order UBA6077; family SHYK01; genus DASXTD01. The sequence goes on along the minus strand of DASXTD010000190.1, from coordinate 1,495 downwards.
GAGCAGCAGCGCGCCATCCGGCGAGCCGTGGAGCTGGGCATCAACCATTTCGATACGGCGCCCAACTATGGAGAGCGCACCGGTGGCACCGGAGCTGGGGAGACCAATCTTGGGCGGACGCTCAAAGAACTCGACGCTAGGCTAACCGTGGCGACGAAGATCGACTTTCGGCCGGATGACTTTGCGGACATCGCTGGCCATATTCGGCGCTCAATAGATGCAAGCCTCGAACGCCTGGGACTGGATGCGATCGACGTTCTGTACCTCCATAACCGCGTAGGGCGTGAGCGGATGCTGAAGCCTGGCGCGATGTCCAGCCGGATGGCGCTCACGGACGTGCTGGGGCCAAAGGGAGTAGCCGAAACGTTCGAGGAGCTCAGATCGGCGGGAACGGTCCGGGTGGCTGGCTTCTGCAGCTCCGGCGGGGATGCGTCAGCGAACCGGGAGATCATCGAGAGCGGTGCCTTTCAATGCGTGCAGCTCGTCTACAACCTCTTCAATCCAACCGAAGGGCGCAGGCCCCCGACCGGCTTTGAGGGCCCAGACTTTGGCCAAACCATCGAAGCGGCCGCCGAGAAGGGCATGGGCGTCGTCGCCATCAAGGTGCTGGCCGGCGGTCCGCTGGGTGGCTCGCCTGTGCCGCATCCCCTGAATCGAGGCTCGCGGACCGAGGCTGAGTTCGAGGCCGGGGCGCGTCAAGCCCGGGCGCTCGCGTTCATGGAGGTGGAGGGCGAGCACACGATCGCGCAAGCCGCGGTCCAATACGTGCTGACGAACCCACGCGTGTCGTGCGCCCTGGTAGGATTCTCCAGCGTCGAGCAGGTCGAAGAGGCCGCCTGGGCATCCGACCAGGGCGGGCTGCTGCCGGGTGATATCAGCTCGATCGAGGACCTTTACGCGCGCGACTTCTTGGAATGAGTGGAGGACCGATGGTGGTGAATGCAGTGAGCGAGCAAGCGCTGGAGCGGCTTCTGCTACAGCGGGAGATCGAGGAATTTCTTTATATGGAGGCGGAGCTGCTGGACCAGCGGCATTTCAACGACTGGCTGGACTTGCTCGCCGAGGACATCCGCTACTTCATGCCCATGCGTCGCAACGTGAAGTTCGGTGAACAAGCCCGCGAGGACACCAGCGAGGATTCCGAGATCTCATGGTTCGATGAGGGCAAAGCGACCCTGGCCGGGCGCGTCCGGCAGCTCAACACAGGATTGCACTGGGCCGAAGAGCCGCTGTCGCGCGTTTGTCACATGGTGTCCAACGTACAGATCCTGGACGTGGACGGAGACACCGTGAAAGTCAAGAGCCGCTTCCTGGTTTATCGCAACCGACTCCAGGACGAGACCGACTTCTTTGTGGGCAAGCGCGAGGATACGCTGCGCCGGGTAGCCGGCGGCTGGCAGATCGCCCGCCGCCACATCACGCTGGACCAAAACGTATTGATGGCGAAGAACGTGACGGTATTCTTTTGACCAGGCGATTAGACTCCGGGGTCGCG
>DASXTD010000189.1:0-7097 GCA_036505655.1 Chloroflexota bacterium | reverse complement strand
GGAGGCCATCGTCGATATTATTGGCCGCGGTGCCTACAGCCGCCTGAAATTCGAGAGTGGCGTGCACCGCGTCCAGCGCGTGCCGATCACTGAGGCGCAGGGCCGCATCCACACGTCGACGGCGACCGTCGCGGTCTTGCCCAAGGCCGACGAGGTGGAAGTCCAGATCGCGGAAGATGATCTGCGCATCGACGTATATCGGTCCACTGGCCACGGCGGGCAGAGCGTGAACACCACCGACTCCGCGGTGCGCATCACCCACTTGCCCACTGGCATGGTGGTGACCTGCCAGGATGAAAAGAGCCAGCTCAAGAACAAGGTCCGAGCGATGGCCGTGCTGCGTGCACGGCTGCTCGATCTGCAACTGCAGGAACAGCACAACCAGATCGCCGGCGTGCGCCGCTCCCAGATCGGTACTGGCGAGAGGGCGGAAAAGGTCCGCACCTACAATTTCCGCGAGAACCGCGTCACCGACCATCGGGTCGATCTCACTCTCTACTCGCTAGACAAGATCATGGCCGGCCAGCTCGATCCCCTCATCGAGCCCCTCGCCGTCGCCTCTCGCTCTTTGGACTAGCTCGAATGCGCGAGCAGCAAATCAACCGCGTGAGCAGCAGAGTCATCATCATCCTGTCGCTGGCAGCGTTGCTTGCGGTGCTCACCGGGTACAACCAACCACCTCAACCGGACGAAGGCACTGGGGCTCATATATTTCAGCTGTCAATCGCGGCGGTGGTGCCGCTGCTCTTGGTTTTCATCGCCACAGCTGATTGGAAACAGCCCTTGCGGAGCGTCCGACCATTGGTGTTCCCGACTGCCGCTTTAGTGCTCGCGTTTGGGTCCCTGTATTACCTCGAGCACTATCGATAAACAGCGATACGGCCGTGGTTCGAACTGATCCTCTGCTCGCAACTCGAGCTGTTCTCGAGACCGCCCGGGCCCAGCTCGAAGCGGCCGGAATCGAATCAGCGGCCCTAACCAGCCTGATCTTGCTCGAACAGGTCGCCGGGCTCACCCGTGAACGCTTACTTGCGCACCCTGAACAGACGCTGCCTTCGGAAAACGTAACTGCGTTCGAGCAGGCAATCCAGCGACGCTGCCGGAGCGAGCCGCTGGCCTACATCCTCGGCTGGCGCGAGTTCTACGGCCGCCGATTCGCCGTGAGTCCAGCCACGCTCATTCCCCGTCCCGAGACCGAAGGTGTGGTCGAGCGAGTGCTGCCTTGGCTACAGCACCACCAGACACTCACCACGACGCCGCTCAGCGGCCTCAGCGCTCTGGATGTAGGTACAGGAAGCGGCGCTATCGCCGTGTCCCTGCTGGCCGAGATACCGAGCTTACAGCTAGCTGCCACGGATAGTTCCCTGGCAGCGCTTCGAGTTGCCCAGACGAACGCCCGCGCTCATGGCGTTCAGGATCGTCTGCGCCTTGTCGCCTGTGACCTGGCGGCCGGCCTGCGCGGCCCGTTCGCGCTCGTGGCGGCTAATCTGCCTTATATCCCGAGCAATGAAATCGCGTCGCTCCAGCCCGAGATCGCCTTCGAGCCGTGCGAGGCGCTCGACGGTGGTCCCGACGGCACGGTGGCTATTCAGCGTCTTCTGCGGGACCTACCCCGGCTGCTTATCCCCGGGGGACTAGCCGTCCTGGAAATAGGCCAGGACCAGGGCCCGCTGCTCACGAAGTGGGCCGCCATGGAGCTAGCCGACTGGCGCATCTCAGTTGAACCCGATGCCGCCGGCTGCGACCGCTACCTCCTACTCGAGCGTCCGAACACATGACCGCAAGTCCTCAGACGGTTGCCTGGCCCGGGGAGCTGGCCGAGCAGGCGCGCGTCGCGCTGCGGGCCGCAGAGGTCATTTTAGCTGGCGGCCTAGTCGTCTATCCCACTGACACCGTATACGGTCTGGGCGCCGATCCCAACCAGCATGCCGCCGTCCAGCGCATCTTCCAGGCCAAAGGCCGGCCCGACGAGAAAGCAATTGTCTGGCTCGTCAATTCGCTCGTCCAGGTGAATTTAGTGGTCGAGATTACCGCCGCAGCCGAGTCCCTGGCAGCGCGCTTTTGGCCCGGTCCGCTAACCCTGATTCTGTGGCGCGCTCATCCTTCAACCGACGCGCTCCCCACTCTCGCGGTGCGCGCGCCGGCCCATCCCGCCGCCCTGGCCATCATTGCCGCGGTTGCCGGACCAGTGGCCACTACCAGCGCTAATCGCTCCGGTGCTCCCGCCTCGCGCTCAGCCGAGCAAGCCGCGGCCGCGCTCGGAAATCAGGTGGAGCTCATCGTGGATGCTGGCCCGTCACCGCTGGGCCACGAATCCACCATCGTGGATCTCACCAGCACGCCCCCCCGCATCATAAGAGCCGGACCCGTTACCGCCGCGGCGCTGTCCGAGGTATTGGGCACCCGCGTGGAGGAACCCGCCTAGTACCGGGGAGCGCCTCCCGCCATCGTGCAGGCCGCCGAGGCCAGCACCGGCAGAATCAGCCCACCCCACACCAGTGCGCGTCGGACGATGGGGATGCTGGTCTCGATCATCTTTGTCACTGACTCGCGATTCATGTCTGACCTCCTTCGATCGATCTCCGTTGGGGTTATGAAGCCGCGCCGCTGTTGGCGTGGTCACCGAGTACGCCTCGAAGCGTTTCGATCGCCTCGTCGATTTCTTCCTGGCTTACGATGAGTGGCGGCACGAAACGCAGCGTCCGCGAGCTCAGCGCATTGGCGATTAAGCCGCGCTCCCGCAGGGCCACCAGGGCAGCTTGCGCGACGTCGCCGTGAAACTCGAGCGCGATCAGCAGGCCCCGCCCGCGCACCTCTTTGATAACGTCAAACTCGGTCGCCAGATCGCTCAGCCGTTCCATGAAGTAGAGGCCAACCACCGCGGTATGGTGCACCAGGTCCTGGGCTTCGATTTCCCGCTGCACAGCCAGCCCCACGGCGCACGCGAGCGGGTTTCCGCCAAAAGTCGAGGCGTGGTCACCCGGTTCGAACACCGCGCAACCTTGCTTGGCAAGCGCGGCTCCGATGGGGAACCCACCCGCTAGGCCCTTGGCCAGGGTCATGATGTCGGGCTCGATCCCGAATTGCGTATGGGCCCACAGCGTACCCGTGCGCCCGACGCCGGTCTGCACCTCATCGAGAATCAGCAGCAGGTGCTTCTCATCGCACAGCTCCCGCACTTCGGCAAGATAGCCTTCGCTGGGAATATTGATTCCGCCCTCAGCCTGGATGGCTTCCAGGACGACCGCCACCGTTTCATCCCGCACCGCGTCGGCGAGGGCATCGGCATTGTTGAAGGGTACGAAGTCGAAACCGTCCGGCAGCGGCTCGAAAGCGTCGCGATACGCGGCATTACCCGTAGCGGCCACCGTGGCCAACGTGCGGCCGTGGAAAGAGTGATCCGCGGCGATGATGCGATAGGCGCCGCCTCGATGCAGCTTGCCCCATTTCCGGGCCAGCTTGAACGCCGCCTCGTTGGCCTCAGCGCCGCTGTTGCAGAAGAAAACCGAATCGAACGGCGACCGCTCGACCAGGAACTCTGCCAGCTCGATCTGCGGCAACGTGTACATGAGGTTCGATGTCTGCAACAAAAGGTCAGCTTGGCGATGCAGGGCCTCCGCAACGGCCGGCGGTGCGTGCCCCAGGCAATCCACGGCCAGGCCACCCAGGAAGTCCAGGTAGCTGTTCCCTTCCACATCCCAGATCCGACAGGCCTCTCCCCGTGCGACCACGACCGGGTATCGCCGATACGTGTCCATGAGGACCCGACCCGCCCGCTCGGTCCACTGGGCGCTCGTCGTCGCTTCTCTAGCTGTCAATCTGTCTTACTCCGGAGTTGCCGCGTTCAGTTCTTACCGTGCGCGTCCGGCTGCCCGACTAGCCTGATCGGCGGCCTTCGGATACTCCTTGAGAAACACGGTTACCGCGGCGATCAGGGCTGCGATCAATGCCTTCTTGAGTGCCAGCTTGACAGAGGGAGTCATTGGCCCTACTCCTTCACCACGAGGGTACCGCATTCCTCCGGATCGGCCAGGGCCGCCAGGAGGGCGTGGGGCTGCCGACCATCGATGATCTGCGCGCCGCCGCCTGCCTCCGCGGCCCGAAGCCCCGCTTGGACCTTAGGGATCATGCCACCGGCGATCACCCCGCTGGCGATCAACTGCTGTGCAGTGACTGCGTTGACCACCGTCAGTCGAGCTTCACCGTCCGATACTCCGGCCACGTCGGTGAGAAAGACGAGCCGAGCGACCCCCAGCGCAGCTGCTAACTCACCGGCAACCTCATCTGCGTTGATGTTCAAAAAATGGCCATCTTCCGACAGGCCAATGGGCGCTACCACCGCGGCGTAGCCCTCTCTCAACAAAGTCTTCACGGGCCTGGGGTTGACGGCACAGACGCGTCCCACCAGCCCCAGCTCGGCGTCGCGCACTCGCGCCAAGATCATTCGGTCATCAGCGCCGGTCAGCCCGACCGCTCGCAGCCCAGCCGCATTGAGTCTGCCCACCACCTCGGTATTGACCAACCCACCCAGCACCATCCGCACGACCTCGACGGTCTCCTCATCCGTGTAACGGAGGCCGTTCACGAAATGCGTCTCTTTGCCGACTCGGCCCAACCAGTGCGTAATCAGGGGCCCGCCCCCATGGACCACCACGACCTGCGCGCCAAAGCTCTGCAAGAGGGCAAGGTCCGCTGGCAAGGTGTCCTCGGATCCCACACTCCCGCCCAGCTTGACCAGGAGGACGCGCCCCCTTAGCAGAGGCTCCAGGAGCGGTCGCCAATCTTTTGACGGCCGGTTCTCGGACCGTCCTCGATCGCTGGGACCCGAGACCGCTTCGTTCATCGCTACGCTGCTTTCACGTCGTGTACTCGGCGTTGATCTTTACGTACTCCTCAGTAAGGTCGCAGCCCCAAGCGAGCCCTCGCGATCCACCCTGATTCAGACCGATTCGGATCTGAACCTCGTCGGCCCCCAGCAAATCGGCCACGGCCGCCGCATCAAATGGGCACGGGGCACCGTCTCGGGCCACCTGTTGATCGCCAATATGAATCTCGACCCGATCCGGATCGAGCGGCACCCCAGCATTCCCCATCGCCATCATGATGCGGCCCCAGTTCGGGTCTCGCCCAAAGACCGCCGTCTTGACCAGGTTGGAGGCGACTACCTCACGCGCTACTCGCCGAGCCGCTGCGCTGCTCCGCGCTCCTTCCACCACGACTTCGATCAACCGGCTGGCTCCCTCTCCGTCCTGCGCGATCATGCGCGTCAGCGCCACGGAAGCAGACTCCAGCAAGGCCGTGAACTGTGCCGACGATCGGCTGCCCGCCGTGATCGGAGGGCCACCCGCGGCCCCGCTGGCGAACAGCACCAGACTGTCGTTGGTACTCGTGTCTCGATCCACGCTCACCTGGTTGAAGGTCGCGTCCCCCACCCGTTTGAGCACCTGACGAGCAAAGGTCGGTTCGAGGGCCGCGTCGGTGGTGAGGACGGCCAGCATGGTGGCCATCTGGGGATGGATCATGCCTGACCCCTTCGCCATCCCTCCCACCAGGACGCGGCGACCGTCGATCTGCCCCACCAGGGCAATCTCTTTGGCCACTCGATCGGTGGTCATGATCGCGCGGGCGGCGGCATGTCCACCTGCCTTACTCGGCTGCAAGTCACGGATGCCGAGCAGAACTCGTTCGATGGGCAATGGCACTCCGATCACCCCGGTGGAGGCGACCAACATGAGATCAGGGTCGATCTTCAGGTGGCGAGCCGCCCCGTCTGCCATGGCCCGAGCCGCCTCCATCCCGACCGGCCCGGTACAAGCGTTTGCATTCCCGCTGTTGATCACGATGCCCTGGGCACGGCCGTCGATCAGCCGCTCGCGGCTCAGAATGACCGGCGCGGCCACCACCCGACTGCGGGTAAACAGTCCCTGGGCCACGCAGGGCTCGTCGGCGACGATCACGGCCAGATCAGGGCGATTGAGGCCTAGCTTGACCCCGGCGCTGGTAGCCGCGCCCTGAAAGCCGGCCGGGGCCGTCACCCCGTCCTCCAGGCGCGTGAAGCCCCTGACCTTCTCGAAGGTCCTCAACTCTCCCATTTTGACGGCCTTTGCCGGTACGAGCCTCGGCGGTTGAATCCCGAGACCGCTCCGCTCATTGTGTTGGCCCTCCACGCGGCGGCCCTCGAATAGAGAAGCGGCCGCCTTCAATGGTTGCGGCCGCTTGCTGAGCCTGGGCTTGAGTGACGCCAGACGCGCTGGATTATAGCCCGGGAAGCCCTTGCCGCCGTGCTATACTCCCGCACTCAGCCATGTTGTTCTACCGCGACCCCTTGACCATCCTCTTCCTAACGGCGGCGTTCTTCATCGCCGTTGCCTTCCACGAGGCCAATCACGCCTTCGTTGCCACCGCCCTGGGGGACGACACCCCCCGGCGGGCAGGCCGGCTCACGCTCAACCCTATGCGTCATGTCGATCGCTTCGGCCTTTTGATGTTCGTCCTGGCAGGCTTCGGTTGGGGCTATACACCGGTCACCCCGTCGAACCTACGGCCCAATCCACGGCTGGGGTACGCCATCGTGGCGGCGGCGGGTCCGCTCGCCAACCTGGTGATAGCGTTCGTCCTTTCCGCGCCTCTCCGCATGGGCCTCCCTATGAATCCCCTTCTGCACCAGTTCCTCCTAGTGGCGATCAGCCTCAACTTGCTGCTCTTCGTACTCAATTTGCTGCCCATTCCACCGCTCGACGGATTCAGCGTTCTACTCGGGCTAGTCGGTAGGCCATTGGCAGAGCGCCTTCGGCAGCTGGAGCAGATGGGACCGGGCATCTTGATCGCCATGATCGTGCTTTCCAGCTTTGTGGGGATCGACGTGCTTGGCTTCATCTACCGGCCGGTCGCGGCGCTGTTCGGCCTGCCCGGGCTGCGTTGACGCAGCTCGGCCCAGCTCATCGGGTCCACTAGTGGTCTCGAAGCAGATCGCCATCATCGGTCTCGGCCTTATCGGCTCGTCCTTGGGCCTAGCCCTTCGGCGGCGATCGCCCGGGACAACAGTCGTCGGATACGACATCGACACGGCTATAACTCGGCAGGCCGAGCGCACGGGG
>DASXTD010000188.1:0-2613 GCA_036505655.1 Chloroflexota bacterium | reverse complement strand
CGATGGCCTGCCGCTCGTCTTTCACCTGTCCTCGCCACCCAAGTTCTGGCAAGGGCTCACGGAAGCCATCGGCCACCCGGAGCTCCAGGAGGATCCGCGGTTCAAGCGCCGCGACGACCGCATCAAGAACTACGACGCGCTTCACGAGATCTGCCAGGAGGTGTTCGCCACCGCCCCGCGCCAGCACTGGATCGACCACCTGCGCGCCCACGACGTGCCCTGCGGTCCCCTCTACGACATCGAGGAAGTATTCGCCGACCCGCAGGTTCAGCATCTTGGCATGGCGGTCGAGACCAAGCATCCTCAGATGGGCAGCGTGCGCACGCCTGCCGCCCCGGTGATCATGCAGGGAACCGCGATTCGCTACGACTCCGCGCCGCCGCTTCTGGGTGAGCACACCGAAGAGATTCTCCGCGCCGCTGGCTACGACCCCGCCAAAATCAGCGAGCTCACCGCGGCTGGGGTCGTCTGACTACTTCAGCTCCCACTCGTACATGAACTCGAGCCGATTGTTTTCGTTGCGGCCCTGACGAAGGTTCAGCAGACGATCGGGCCACAGCTCCGGTCCCACCAGGTGGTACAGGCCGATCCAGCCCACATCGTCCGATAGGATGTGGACGATCTTGCGGCCCCACTCCATGCGCTGGTCCCAGGGCACCGTCGTGAAGTATTTATCCACGGCGACATCCATCTCTGGGCTGCGATATCGAGAGTTGTTGCCTGACACCAGGAAATTGTTCTCGGGCAGCGCGATCCCGCGGGTGTGATAGCTCCGCGCATACTCCATCGTGCCGGCCTGCCGCTTCAGGTCGAAGGCCGGGAACGTGGCTCGGAATTCGGCGTCGTTCGCGCGCTGGGAGGGCACCAGAAACCGCTCCACATCTACTCCGAGGTGCTGCCAATCGTCGGCGCTGGCGAACATAGCTTTCTCCTGCGTCACGTCACCCTGACTCGTGCGGATCTGGAACGCCAGCCGCTGTCCTGAACCATCTACGAGGAAGCCGTCGCCGCCTTTTGTGTAACCCGCCCCGTCCAGCAGCTGCAGCGCTTTGCGGGGGTCATATTCGTATTTGACGATGGCTGATTCCACGTAGGTCCACTCGGGCTCGGTCGGCGCCAGGAAAGAGTCACCCAACGCCATCTGCCCGGGCTGGAGCACCTCAGCCATAGTGCGGCGATCCAGCGCATAAAGCATGGCCCGGCGAAAGTCCGCACTGTTCGAGACGACTGCCGGACTGGAGCCGATCATTTGTGGGTAGATCTGGAGCATGCTCGCAAACCTGGTTTCCAGGTGCCCCTCTTGCCAACGATCCGCCACTTCCTGGGCCCATTCGATGTCGGTCCTCCCTCCCCATACGCTTTGCACTTCGCCCGCCAGGATGTTGGCTGCCAGTGTGTTGGGGTCGGGGATGAACTTGACCGTGATGTCGTCGATCTTCGGACGCCCCATGATGTAACGATCATTAGCGGTGAAGGTGACAAAGCTTGACAACTGCCAATCCACGACCTTGTACGGCCCTGCCCCTACGAATTCCGGTCCCCAGCCTGGGTGGTCGATGAAATGCTCCTTATCCGTGCGATAGGCTTCCTCCAATACATGCCTGGGGAACGGCATCGCGATCTCAGAGCTGAACAGCTGGTCGGCATTGATGAACGGCTGCGTCCAATGAGTCGAGATGGTCCGCTGATCGATCGCCTCCACGGAACCCAGCGAGCTGTAAGCCACGTGGCTGAAGATCGGCTGGTCTCTGTCCCGGACTACCTGGGCTGTAAACAGCAGATCGTCAGTCGTAATAGCCGTTCCGTCACTCCAGACGGCGCCGTTCTTGATGGTCCAGCGAAGATCCATGCTCCCATCCGGAGCCAGCTTCCACAGGCCGTTGTCCACGCTGGCCGCCGTTTCCGCCAAACGCGTCACTCGCCCGGTACTGGACGGATCTGGCACCGTGAGTCCGACCGCGGCCAGCCGTTCTAGCGAATCGACGCCGGGGATATTCGAGCGCGGATTCAGCTTCTGATACGCAACCACGGCGTTGCCGCGAATCGCCACGGTGAGCCGTTTAGGTCCGCTGCTCGCCGCTGGCCCTGCGTCACTCGCTCGGCTCCCCGGCGCCACCGGGGACGCGCAGGCCGTTGCTACTAGTACCGGCAATGCGACGCTCAGGCCTAAACGCGCCCACCCCTGCATGTGATCGGGCCCTCTCAGACGCCGCCGAAGCGCTTCATGGTGGACTCGAACTCTTCTTTACCGACTCGCGAGGTGAACTTGCGGGTCTCTTCGATACCCTCAACGCCCTCGACATAGCCGGCCACACTGCCGGTGTTCTTCAGATGCGTGAGCAGCCCCCGCTGGGCGTGCAGGGCCACGAGTGCCAGCATGCCCGGTAAGACCGCGCCATTGACTCCCCAGGCCTTGAAGTCCTTGCCAGACATTCCGCGCGGCAGCACGCCGATAAACGGCTTCGACACCACCTTGCGCAGCGCCTGGATCCCTTCTTGACCCAGCGCGCCGCTCGTCCAACAGCCATCCGCGCCGGCTTCGATGCACTCGGCATTGCGCTCGATGAACTCGTTCAAGTCCGTCCGGTTTTCGCTCCGGGCGATGATCATCAT
>DASXTD010000187.1:0-1621 GCA_036505655.1 Chloroflexota bacterium | reverse complement strand
GGGGAAGACGGCCAGCGAGCGTTCGGAGGGGGTGAGCAAATGCGTCAGGCCTTGATGCGGCTGTTCGTGGGATCGTACCGGGGCTCGCGCTGGACCGTCGCGCCGACGCGTTGGCCATCGATGACGACGGCGAGTGCCGTGCCCGCAGCGGTGAGGCTGATCGGCAGGTAGGCGTACGCGATGCTCTCGCCCACCGTGTACCCGTATCCGCCGCTGGTCACCCGACTGACCACCCGCGCGGCTTCATAGACGGGCTCATTCCCCAGCGCCATTATTCGAGGAACGGCCAGGACCAGGCAGCACAATTTTTGCTTCACGCCTTCGGCCTTCTGTCGCACTAGGGCCCCTCGACCCTGAAAGTCACCCTTGTCCAGTTTCACGCAGAAGGCCTGGCCGGATTCGTACGGCGTGTACTCGGGTGTGATGTCCACGCTCCAATAGCGATACCCCTTTTCCAGCCGCAGCGAGTCCACCGCGCGATAGCCGACGGGACGCAGCCCAAACGGCTGCCCCGCGCTCCACAACGCGTCCCAGACCTTCAGCCCGCTTACCATTGGGACATACAACTCCCAGCCGAGTTCGCCGACATACGTGACCCGCTGCGCGCGAACAGGGACTCCGCTCACGCGGATCTCCCGACACGTCATGTACGGAAATGCTTCGTTCGAGACGTCGTCAGCGCAGACGCGCTGGAGAATCCCGCGCGCCTTCGGTCCCCATAGGCCGATGCAGCACAGATCCCCGGTCATATCGCGGATCACCACGGGCCCATCGTCCGGTAAGTGCTGGCGGATCCAGTCCAGGTCGTGTACGCCGAACGCGCTGCCAGTGATTACCATGAACCGATCAGGACCCAGGCGCGTCACCGTCAGGTCGCACTCGATCCCCCCGCGGGCGTTCAACATCTGCGTGTACGTCACGCTGCCCGGCGGCTTGTCCATCTGGTTGTCCGTCAGCCGCTGGAGGGCCGCCAGCGCGCCCGAGCCTTCGACCTCGAACTTGCTGAACGACGTAAAGTCAAAAATACCTGCCGCCTCGCGGACCACCCGGTGCTCCACGGCGATGGCAGGCGACCAGTTGTGGCCAGCCCAGCCCACCGGCGCCCAGTCGACGGATACGGGCGTGGGGTTCCCCGTCGACTCGTTACTGGCAAACCAGTTCGGCCGCTCCCAGCCACCCTTCTCTCCGAATACCGCGCCCAGCGCCTGAAGCCGCGGATACGGCGGGCTCAGCTTCAGGGGCCGCACCGATTCCCGCTCTTCGAATGCCGGATGCAGCCAGTAGTTCTTCTCGTACGTCTCCAATGCGCGGGCCGCGGCGTAGGCGCGATCGGCATAGTGAGTCTGGAATCGCCGGATGTCCATGCGCCACATGTCCATGCTTGGAGCGCCATCCACGATCCACTCGGCCATGACCTTCCCCACGCCGCCGCCGCAGGCGATGCCCGGCGAGCCGCCGGCAACGAAGAATCCTCGCACCTCTGGCGCTTCGCCCAGGAGCAGGTCGCCGTCAGGTGTGAATCCATCAGGCCCATTGATCAGCTTGTGCGCTCCGGTCCCCTCCAGGGCTGGGATGCGGGCTGACGCGTTGCGCAGCAGCGATTCGAATTGATCCCAGTTGG
>DASXTD010000186.1:0-6877 GCA_036505655.1 Chloroflexota bacterium | reverse complement strand
TTCTTTGTACAGCTGCATTTGTGCTTGAGCGATCCGCTGGCGGTCGCCGGCGAAGCGACGCTGGAGTTCTCTAAGCCGTGGTTGCAGTCCCATCATCGCCCGCTGGGAGCGGACTTGCTGAATGCTGAGCGGTAACAGTACCGTGCGGACGATCACGGTGAAAATGATGATGGCGAGACCCGCACTGCCGGTAAGCGTAGTTAACTGGAGAAGCGCGGCCTGAATCGGGTCGACCAGGACCGCATTCCAGATCTCTGTGATCGGTTCCAATAGTCTCCCTTATCCCACCATCTACGGCACCGGATCGTAGCCGGAGGAGTGGAAAGGATGGCAGCGCCCGATTCGGCGTAGCGTCAGGTAGGCTCCGCGTATCAAACCGTGCCGCTCGATCGCTTCCAGGCAGTATTCGCTGCAGGTGGGCTGGAATCGGCAGCAGGCGGGAAGGGCGGGACTGATGGCCTGCTGATAGAACCGCACCAGCCCCGTGGCGATTGGGGTCACGCGCGCGCTCCGGCTCGGGTTAGGATGGCCTCCAGCACTTCGAGCAAACCTTTTGCGGACGCTTCCGCCGCGGCCGGCTTGGCGATCACGACCACATCCTGGCCCAGTGGGAGCGTGGGATAGAGCGTCCGGGCCGCTTCACGAATCCTGCGCTTCACTCGATTGCGAATCGTGGCCTTGCCAGTTCGCTTGCCGACCACGATACCCACTCGACTGGGTTCGAGATCGTTCCGCGCGTGCAAATACACGGTGAGGAGCGGGTGGCTCCACGCTTTCCCCTTGGTACGAGCGTGCCCAAAATCTGAGCTCCGCCTGAGTCGATAGCGGCGCTGCATTGATCGCGTGAACGTAAATGAGTGACGTTATACCGTAAGCCGAGTGCGCCCCTTTGCCCTGCGCCGGCGTAACACGTTGCGGCCGCCCGGCGAGCTCATCCGCTTCAAAAATCCGTGCTCTCGCTTTCGAGGAATGCGCTTGGGCTGCCAGGTGCGTTTAGGCAACTACGGCCTCCACTTCCCGGCGGCCCCACGGATTATTGCCAATGCCGCTCCGCTCATACGCCTGGACCTCTTCTCAAAAAAGAACTCCCGGCGGTTGCATGGGCGCGGTGACGCCCGCCAGGGAGCCGTAAGACTGACGAGATTATAAGTGATGGCCCCTGGTCTTGACCCTGGGGGTCCTATTTCGACGGGACGGGTTCGGAATACTGGCTGGGACGGCCGCCGGGCCAGAACACTTCCTTGGCCTTGGCTTCGAAGGCGCTCCGAATCATCGGGTCGTTCTTGGCCGGATCGCGGACAATCCCCATCGGCTCTTCACCGCGTTCCACTTTTTCGATCTGCTCCAACAACAGATTGTGGTAGAGAATCACGCCCTTGTCGGACGTCACCAGGTGTTCCTGCGTCCGGTCTGAGATCCCGCCCTGGGCCACCCACGCCAGTGCGTCCTGCTTGAACACGCTGTTCGCGATGATGCGACCATCGTCTTCGTACAAGGACGTATGGCTGACCGGAATGCCCTCCCAGCGCGCCTTTCCGTCTTTCTGCGGCCATGTGTTGTAGTTGTAGTGCATGGTGTGCGTGTCATCGACGGGCACCCGGATCTGGTACCGGACCGTGCGCTCATCGCCGACGAGCAAGGTATTGGGGAACAAAATAGGGTGTCCGCGCGTCCAGTCATCGCAGTCCTCGGCCGCGCCTTCCATAAGTCGTCGCTTGTACACGCCGTACTCAAACATGTCGAAGTCGATCTTCAGGTGGCGAGCTGGGTTCATTGGCTCCGGCTTGCCTTGCTTCCGCATCACGTAATTACCGTAGGCGCCATGCAGGTGCTCGTAGTGGATGGGGTCGAGTGAGTTATCCATGCAGTTGAGCCAGCTGCAGGGGAGGGGCGTCACTTCGATCGAGCGATCGGTTGGCTCGCGCACGAGCAACTCGTGGCGCGGCAGTAGAGGCGTCGGCGTCGGTCCCATGTACGCCCAGATCAGTCCACCTAGCTGCTCTACCGGGTATGCCTTGACTTGCAGTGGCAGACAGGCTGGTTCGAAGGGCATATCGATAACCTGCCCTTTGGGGTTGTAGGTCCAGCCGTGATAGCAGCAGCGGAGGCCATTTTCCTGCGGAATACCGTACGCCAGCGAGACCGCTCGGTGGGCGCAGCGCTCCGCGATCAATCCAATGTTGCCCTTGAGGTCTTTGAAGAGCGTCAAGTCTTCGCCGAGGAGTCGCACCGGCTGGACGGGTTCCTTGTCCAGATCAGCGGTCGCCGCTACCACCTGCCAGTAGCGGCGCAATAGGCTCCCCATCGGGGTGCCTGGCCCGACGAGCGTCAACCGATCATTGAGTTCCTGAGAGATCATTTTCTAACCCTCCAGACCTGACCGCTCATTATAGGAAGCGCAGAGGTTTCGGGTGCCAACAGCCGATCCGCGAACCGGTGACGGCCGTAGACCGGACGGCTAAGTTGCCTCGCAGACATAACAATGGATATACTGAGCGGCCTTGACTAGCTCAAGGGGCATAAGGAGAAGCTCCTGACGCTCCCCACAGCCATCCATCCGCTCGCGACATCCGCTCTCCCGCCCTTGCTTTCCCATCTTCTACCCTGGGGAACCGCTGCTCCCCTATAGCCGCGGACGCTCGCGGGGTGGATGGATTGTCGGAGTTGCCGTCTTGGCCGTCGCGGCCGCTACGGGTGTCGGCTACTATTTTTCGGGCCGGTCTAGTCCGCCCGAAGTAGCGGCGATTCAACCGCGTGATGAGCCGCGAGCCGCTCTGGGTCTCGCCCGCCAGGCTGCTACGGAAGGACGTTGGCAGGATGCCGAGCCGGCTTTCGCTCAAGCAGCGGCACTAGACGCTACCTCGGCAGACGCCCAGGCAGGATGGGCCAAATCGCTCCTCTACCAATATCGAGCCACGGATGCACTGGTGCACGCGCGCCGGGCAGTCGATCTGGCTCCGCGCGACGCCGCGGTCCGTGCCACTCTGGCACTAAGTCTTGATTGGTCAGGCGACCCGGAGGGTGCCGCCGCGGAGGCTCGCCGCAGCATCGATCTGGATCCCGATCTGGCAGATAGCCACGCCTACTTAGCTGAAACGTATATTGACCGCTACCAGCTGGCCGAAGCTCAGCGGGAGAGCGACCGTGCGTTGACCCTGGATGCCGCGGCCGTGGAACCGCTCCGGGTCCATGCCTATCTGCTCGAGGCGCAGGGCCGCTACCAGCAGGCGATCGCAGCCTACCAGGACGCCATCAAGGCCACGCCTAAATTCGCCCATCTCTATTTCGCTCTGGGGAACGTGTACCGTGCCGTCGGGCAGATTGACGACGCTGCTACTAGTTTTCATCAAGCTCTGACCCTGGCGCCGAATGACGCGCGCTCGCTCACCGGTCTGGCTCAGGGATACATGGGCCAGGGCGACTACTCGGCTGCCATTTCTTACTTACAAGACGCGGTTCAAGCTGATCCGTCCTACTCGACCGCGCAAGGTCAGCTGGGCTCGGCCTACTATTTCGCGGGCGACCTGGCAGATGCGCAGCAGCCGCTCGAACAAGCGATTCAGCTGGAAAAGAACGCCGATCGGCTGACCACCTACCACCATGTTCTGGGTTGGGTCTACCTGGGATTGAGCCGCATCGATCAGGCGGAATCTGAGTTTCAGGCGGCGCTCGCCGTCAATCCGAAGATGGAAGGCGCTCAGCAAGGTCTGGCAGCTGTCCGCGCCGCCCGTTAACCCGGCCTCTCCCTCTGGGAGAGGCCGGCCAAGGACGCGAAGCGGCCGCCGGGCGGGTGAGGGCGGCCCCCGAAGCGACGCGTGGTTACGCCCTCACCCCAACCCTCTCCCAGAGGGAGAGGGGGCCAGCAGATCGATGGTCTGCTCCACCGTACGGACGCGAGCCATGCGCGGAAACACGTGCTCCATTAGGAAGGCGTCCATGCCGGGCCGAGCTGAACGGCACGCGTCTTGCAGGATGACCAGACTGAAGTCGCGGTCCCGAGCCCCATAGGCGGTGGAGATGATCCCGATCTCTGTGGAGCCGCCCGCGAGCAGGATCGTGTCTACGCCAGCCGTCCGCAGACTTAACTCCAGATGCGTCCCGTGGAACGAGCTCCAACGATGCTTCAGCACCATGTAGTCGGAGGGTTCTGGGGCTAGCTCGGGCACGACCTCGGCCGATTCACCTCCGTGGTGCAAGCCCGGGGCCACTCGCAGGCGGCCGAATCGCTCCACCATCTGGTCCCACGTAGCGTCGGGCACAGCCGTCGCCCAATCGGCGCCGTCCTCTCGATGGTCCGCCGCCGGGTAGAACACCGGCAGGCGGAGCTTTCGAGCCGTCGCCAAGATGCGTTGGCAGGCAGCCAGCTGGTTCTTGGTTTCAGGCAGCAGCGCGGACATCGATTCGTCGTAGAAATACCGCTTCAATGTGTCGAACAGCACCAATCCCGTGCGCTTCGGATCTAGCTGCGGTTCGTTCTTGATGGCAAGTTGCGGGCGGGCCACCCGGCTTACTGAACCGCTCCTCCCTTGAGGGGGAGTGTTAGGGGCGGGGGCATTCTCTTCCTGTCCTCCATTTGCCAGGGCGCCGATGATCTGATCCACCGAGCGCACGCGGGACAGCCGTGGAAACACCTCGTTCACGCAATAGTCCGAGACGTACGCACCCCGACCGCTGCGCATGCATTCGCGCACCACAACGGTGCTGATGTCGAGATCACGGGCCGCGTAGGCCGTAGCGCCAATCCCTACTTCGGTCGAGCCGCCGGCCACCAACAACGTGTCGATGCCCCGAGCCCGCAAGCTGAGCTCCAATTCGGTCTGGAAGAAGGCGCTCCAGCGATGCTTCTTGATGACGTAGTCCTGGGGCTGGGGGGCCAGCTCGTCGATGACCTCCGCTTCCCTGGCGCCCGATGCGATGCCGAGGCCTGCTGCTTGAGAAGGGTTGCGGGCTAGATCGATGTCCGTAACAGCCAGAGCATGGTCGCGTCCGTCGGACCGGTGGTCGGCCTGCGCGTAGAACACTGGAGTGCCGTGCTGACGTGCTGCCCGGAGGAGGCGGATGCAAGCCGCCACCTGGCCGCGCGCCTCCGGGATCACGGTCTGCAAGTCAGGGCCGTAGGCGTAGCCCTTCAGCATGTCGAAGAACAGCAGCCCGGTCTTAGCCGGATCAAACAACGCTTGGGTCATGGTGGGGCGAGTATACTCCCGCCTGGAAATGCTGTTTGCCGAGTTTTACGGAACCCCATCGCTGTTCGCGGACGTGCGTTCGGCTCTCGAACAGCAAATTGCTGCCGTCTTCAAGGCCTCGGTTGACGATGTCGTTATTCGGCGGATTGAGGCGGAGAGCGATTATTCCGGCACTGAGATCTGGATTGAGCTGAGCTCGGATGAGCAATTGGCTCGCTACGGCGGGGAGCTAGCACGGCGAGTTACATCAGTGATCCGTCGCCATGCTGAAATGGACGTGTGGGTGTTGTTTCGAGTCGTCCCACTCGCGCACGTCTATCTCAACGGCGAGCCTCGCACCCGCGGCCTCGCCAGCCAGTAAGCTCCAAAGGAACGAAAAAGAGGGCTCCGACATTAGTCGGAGCCCTCTCTCTACCGTGTCAGTTTCGCGGCCTTGAAAGTGAGCCGCGGGGCGGAACCCCTCGCCTCGTAACCCGGGGGCCGCTGGGGGCTCTGCCCCCAGCTACCAAAACGGGCGGGCGGGTGGGATCCTTTAGTAGTCCATGTGTGGCATCGGAGCTGCCCCGTGGTCATGCTCGGGCACGTCGGTGATGAGCGCCTCGGTAGTCAGAATCATCGCGGCGATGGATACCGCATTCTCCGCCGCGGAGCGAACCACCTTGGCCGGGTCGATGATGCCGCGCTTCACCAGATCCGTCTGCTCCTCGGCGAGCACGTCGAAACCGATGTTGGGGCTCTTCTGGGCCTTCTGTGCGCGCCGGCAGTCCTCGACGATTACCGAGCCCTCAAACCCGCCGTTTTCAGAGATCTGGCGCATCGGCTCCTCGAGTGCACGGCGCAGAATGCGCACGCCCACTGCCTCGTCGCCCTCGAGCTTCAGATCGGCGAGCTTGTCGGCAGCGGTGAGCAGGGCCACTCCACCGCCGGGAACGATGCCTTCCTCGGCCGCGGCCTTGGTCGCGGAGATCGCATCGTCCACTCGGGACTTGCGCAGCTTCTGCTCCGACTCGGTGGCCGCACCCACCTTGATCACGGCGACCCCGCCGGACAGCTTGGCCAGCCGCTCTTGCAGCTTTTCCTTGTCGTAATCGGAGGTCGTATCCTCGATCTGGGCCTTGATCTGGGCTACCCGGGCCTGGATGTCGTCCTGGGAGCCTCGTCCCTCGACGATCGTGGTCTCGTCTTTGTTCGCAACTACGCGCCGGCAATGGCCGAGGTCCTCGAGGGTAACCGAGTCGAGCTTGCGACCGGTCTCATCGGAGATGACGATACCGCCGGTCAGAATGGCCATGTCCTGGAGCATTTCCTTGCGCCGATCGCCAAAGCCAGGAGCCTTGACGGCCAGCGCATTCAGAGTACCGCGGAGCTTGTTGACCACCAGCGTGGCCAGGGCGTCGCCCTCCACGTCCTCGGCGATGATGAGCATGTCCTTCTTGCCACTCTGGAGCACCTTCTCCAGGGTGGGCAACAGGTCTTGAATCGAGCTGATCTTCTTGTCGGTCACGAAGACGTAGGGCTCTTCCAGAACCGATTCCATCTTTTCGGCGCTGGTCACGAAATACGGGCTGATGTAGCCGCGATCGAACTTCATGCCCTCGGTGTACTCGACTTCGAGGCCCAGGCCCTTGCCATCTTCAACCGTGATGACGCCATCCTTGCCGACTTTATCGAAGATATCGGCCAGGATATTG